>DASSVA010000057.1:0-4757 GCA_035706385.1 Solimonas sp.
CAAGCCGGACAAGAAAGCGTTGCGCGCACGGTATCTGTAGGAGCGCCACTTCAGAGCGACTTGCTGCGGATGGCCCGCCGGTCGCGCCGAAGCGGCGCTCCTGCAACCGCTGGTCGCCGCGCGCTTAGCCGCGCACGACGACGCGCACGCGTGCGAGATTCTGGATGCGGCCGAACGGCGTCCGCGCATCACCTTCGCGCTGCGAGGTCGCGCGCAGCACCGCGAACCAGGTGCCGGGTCTGTCGTAACGGTGCGTCGCCGACAGGTTCAGCGAGGCTTGCGGCGCGATCGTCTCGCGCTGCGGATACGTGCCGAGACCTTCGAAATCCCATTCGGCGGCGACGACGCTGCCGGCGTGCGGCGGCACGTCGATGCGGGCCGTGAACGAAACCTCTTCGCCGACCGCGACGTCGGCGCGCACGCCGCCGTTGGCATGCAACACGACGAGCGGCTGGATGCCGCCGCGCGCGTCGGCGTCGTCCGGCACGACGACCTGCGCGTCGACGATCGCGTAGCGCGTCGACGACGGCTTGACGCCGTCCTCGACCCAGGCGGCGAGATCGCGCAAGCCCTGTTGCAGCGCGCCTTCGTAGCTGACGGTCTGCGCGCGCGCGGCCGGCGTCTGCGGATTGTCGTGCTGCGCGTGATCGATGAACCAGATCGCGAACTGCTCATCGAAGCGCGCGCCGAGCGCGTCCTTCACCTTCGTGCGATACCAGTCGGCCTGCCAGGCGAGCGCGTCGATGTCCATCAGCGCTTCGAGCACCAGCATGCGGCCGTCGATGCGGCCGTTCGGCACCGTGCCGGCGGTGCCGGCCGCGCCGATCGGACCGATCAGGATCTCGCGCTGCGGATGGATCGGTGTGCCGCCGGCGTCGCGGAATTGCGCCCAGCCGCACATGTCCGGCGTCGGCAGCTGATGGCGATGATAAGTTTCGAGCGCGAGCTCCCAGGCGTTGTCGATGCGCACGCGATCGCCGGCGCGCACGCTGTTGAGCAGCGCCTGGTCGGCTGCGAACGCGAAGCCGATGCGGCGGCCGTCGATGCGCGCGATCGGCACGCTGCGGCCGGCGTGTTCGCCGTCGACGATCAGCAGATGCGCGTTGCGGAAATCGCGCGCCGGCACATCGGCGAGTTCGAACTGCGGCGGGAAGCCCGGTGTCACCGCGCGGACGCTGGTGTCGAACGTGAAGCGCAGCGCGGCGAGTTCCGCGTGCGGATCGCTGCCGAGATAACCGGGCTGCGTCCAGAAATCGTCGACGTACGCCGGATCGAGCATCGGCACCAGCGGCGCGACTTGCATGAAATAACCGCTGTCGAGCGTCTCGTGGCTCCACCAGCCGCGCGGCGGAAAGCCCATGCGCGTCGCCTCCGCCAGCGCCGCGCGTTCGTCGTCGTCGAGCCCGGCATACGGATCGCCGCTGCCGCCGGGCGCGATCGCATCGACGATCGCCGGCAAGCGGTTGCGCTTTTTCAACACGCGCAACGCATGCATGCGCACCGTGAACATGCTCGGGATCGCGTTCGGCGTCGCCATCACGAACGGCAGGAAACCGTCCCAGACGCCGCGCGTGTTCTCGGCGCAGCCGATCACCTGATACGAGCCGCCGCTGCCGCCGAAGATGTAACCGTACGGCCGATGCGCGCCGTACAGCTCGGCGGCGACGACGCGTGAATATTTCGCGGCGGCGGCGTTGACGCGGTACGCGCCGATCGCCGGATCGGCGATGCCGGCGCGATCCTGGCCGCCGAGGTTGGTCTGCACGTAATACGCGCCGCTGTCGACCGTGAACGCGAGATTGCCGGTCGACACTTCGAACTCGATCGGAAACGGACCGATGTCCTCGCTGGTCGCCATCGGGTAGGTGTTGTGGAAGAAACGCCGCCGGTAGCGTTCCGCCGGCGGAAAATAGAACGAGAAGCGCGCATCGGTGCCGGTGAAGCCGCCGTGCACGTAACGATGCGGAACCGGATCGCTGCGCAGTTCGTTGATGTCGATGTACGGACGGTCGTAGCGCGGATCGACCGAATCGCCGGTGATCTCGCCGACCGCGTCGAGATCGACGGCCGGCGCCTGCGCCGCTGCCGTCTTAAGCCGTTCGCCGCTGAGCGTCGATTTGCCGAGGAAACCGAGCCTGGCGCCGCCGCGCAGCGTGTCGCCGTCGATCTGCGCGTGAAACGTCACGGTGATCGGGATCGGCCTGGTCGCCTTCATCTGCCAGCGCAGCGTGCCGGCCTCGACGCTGCCGGCGATGTCGTGATTGCCGAGCGGGCTTTCGATGCGGCCGGTGAAGGTATCGGCGAACGTGTCGATGTGCAGGCGCATGTCCTGCGGCCCGGCGGGTGTCGTCATCGTCACTTTCCAGCTGCCGATCGCATTCATGTGTGCTCTCGCGAAAACCATAAGTTATCACCTGATAACTTATGGCTGCCACTGGTGTCTGTCAATCGGTGATGCCGGAAGGAAAATTGTTCCGCTCATGACCTTTGAGGCAGCAACCTCAAGAAGAATGAGCCAGGCGTCTACGAAAGACTGGGCGATCCAGTTGCTACAAAGGGCAGACCCGCACCGTTTCGCCGTCGCTGATTTCCAGCGCCGCGGCGATCGCCGCCGACACGTGCACGCCGTCGCGATCGCTATGCGCCTCGGCGAGCGTGCAGCGATAGTCGGACAGGCGTTCGTTGGCGATCAGCAGCGGCCGCGTGTTCGCCGTCGCGCGGTCCTCGACGATCGCCGGCAGCAGCAGCGAGCGGCGGATCGAGCGGATCGCGCGCAGCGGCGCTTCGACCGTCGGGCCGCCGTCGAAGATGTCGATGTAGCCCTGGTAGCGGAAGCGTTCCTGTTCGAGGAAACGCAGCGCCGGCGCGGTTTCCGGATGAACCTGGCCGAGCACGGCCTGCGCTTCGGCCGGCAGCAGCACGGTGTAGATCGGATGTTTCGGCATCAGCTCGGCGATCACCGCCTTGTTGCCCTGGCCGACGACGTGTTCGGCGGCGCCGTATTCGATGTCGAAGAAATGCCGGCCGAGGCCTTCCCAGAACGGCGAGCGGCCGTTCGCGTCGGACACGCCGCGCATTTCGGCGATCACTTTTTCGGCGAAGCGTTGCGGAAACGCGGCCATGAACAGGAAGCGCGACTTCGACAGCATCGCGCCGTTGCCGCCGCGGCGCGCGTCCCTGTTCAGATACAGCGAGCACAGCATCGACGCACCGGTCAGATCGTTCGACAGGTACAGCGTCGGCAGACGCTTGTAGACATCGAGCGTCGGGCTCGCCTGCACGGTCAGCCCGACGTGATAGTTGTAGAACGGCTCCTGGAGGCCGCACGCCGCCTCGATCGCGCAGCAGCCGTGGATCGCGCCGTGCGCGAGGTCTTCGAGCACGAACATGTAACGCTCGCTGCCGGGTTCGTCGATGCCGTCGGCGAACGACGCCAGCGAGCGCGCGATCTTGCGTTCGAGCACCTCGCGTACCGGCGGCAGCGACGTGAAGCCGGTGCCGGCGGCGCGCGCCAATTCGAGCAGCGCATCGAGATCGCGCATCGCGATCGGCCGCACGCGCTTCATGTCCAGCTCCATTCGCCGCTGGCGACGCGCATCAGCAGCAGTGCCGACAGCCGCGCGCGTTCGGCGAGACTGGACCAGCGCATCGTTTCGCGGTCCGAATGAATGTCGCGGCCGACGACGCCGAGATTGTCGAGATTCGGCAGGCCGTGCGCGGCGAGATTGTTGCCGTCGCAGCAGCCGCCGGTCGGCTTGAACTCGAACGGAAGGTCGAGCATCCGGCCGCAATCGAGCGTCCAGTCCATCAGCCTGCGCTGCGCATCGCTGAGCGGTTTCGGCGGACGCGTGAAGCCGCCGCGCAGTTCGAAGACGATGCCGTCGCCGCCGTGCGCGCGCAGGATCGCGTCGAGCGTTTCGCGCAGCCAGTTCTCGTCGTCGGCGCTCTGCGTGCGGACGTTGAACTTGAACAGGCAGAAATCGGCGACGACGTTGAGCGCGCCGCCACCGCGCACGTAACCGGGATTGATCGTCACGCCGTCGCGCTGCAGCGCGTTCACCGCATCGATCACGCGCGCCGCCGCGACGATCGCGTTGCGACCCTGTTCCGGATTGCGGCCGGATGCTCGACCTTCCGTTCGAGTTCAAGCCGACCGGCGGCTGCTGCGACGGCAACAATCTGGCCGCGCATGGGCTGCCGAACCTCGACAACATGGGCGTCGTCGGCCGGGACATCCACTCCGAGCGCGAGACGATGCGCTGGTCGAGCGTCGGCGAACGCGCGCAGCTGTCGGCGCTGCTGCTGCTGCGCCTGGCGAGCGGCGAATGGAGCTGGACGTGAACCGCGTGCGGCCGATCGCCGCCGGCGATCTCGATGCGTTGCTCGAGCTGGCGCGCACCGCCGGTACCGGCTTCACCTCGCTGCCGCCGGTGCGCGAGGTGCTGGCGAAGAAGATTGCGCGCTCGCAGGCATCTTTTTCCGTCGCCGCCGAAAGGCCCGGCCCGGAACGCTACATGTTCGTGCTCGAGGATGGCGGCGGCGACGTTCTCGGCTGTTGCGCGATCGAAGCGGCCTGCGGCCTCGACGAGCCGTTCTACAACTATCACGTCGGCCTCACCGTGCAGGCCAGCCCGGCCCTGAAGGTCTACAAGCGCCTGCCGACGCTGTACCTGTCGAATGATCTGACCGGAACTTCGATGCTCTGCTCGCTGTATCTGCGCAAGGACGCACGCCGCGGCGGCAACGGCGCGCTGCTT
>DASSVA010000058.1:0-4043 GCA_035706385.1 Solimonas sp.
CGGCGTTCGGCTGCCCGGATAAAAACTTTACGGGTCGTGCCTCGGTTTGAAATTCGTCATTGCGAGGAGACCGAAGGTCGACGAAGCCATCCAGCTGCACGGCGCAATCCGGCCGTGCTGCTGGATGGCTTCGCCGCTGCGCGGCTCGCAATGACGGATGCTTTTATTCAAGCTGAGGAACTAATACTTTAAGGAATATAGAAAGCTTTCGTTATTCTTTTACAGAACAATTCCGGCTGCTCAGGATACCCGCACTTTCAACGCACACCGGGGGAATCCTGTTCATGTCGAAGTACGTCAAATCGTTGTGGGCCCTGCCGCTCGTCGCCGTCGCCGGAACGGCCATCGCGCAGGAAACGCAGAGCGCCGAGCAGCTCGACCAGCGCATCCGCGTGCTCGAGCGTCAGTTTGAATTGCAGCAGGAAGCCGATGCCGCGGCGGCGAAGAAGAACGCGACCGTGTCGGCATCGGACAAGGGCTTCGTCATCCAGTCGGCCGACAAGTCCTTCCAGTTCAAGTTCCGCGGCCTGCTGCAGGCCGACGGCCGCTGGTTCCTTGACGACAAGGCGCCGCGCGTCAATGACGGTTTCCTGTTGCGTCGCGTCGAACCGACATTCGAACTGACGTTCAGCAAGATCCTGTTCCTGCGCATCCAGCCGAACTTCGCGCCGGACAGCGCGACGGTTTCCGATGCCTATGGCGAATTGCGGTTGAGCCCCGCGTTCAACGTCCGCGCCGGTAAATTCAAGGCGCCGATCGTGCTCGAAAACCTGCAGTCCAGCTCGGCGACCGTCTTCAACGAGCGCGGCCTGCCCAACGAAATCGGCCCGAACCGCGACTACGGCGTCCAGCTCGGCGGCAACCTGTTCGACGACACGCTCGATTACGCCATTGGCGTATTCAACGGCGCGCCGGACGGTCGCGACGGCAAGCAGCAGCCGGAGTCGGACAACCGCAAGGAAATCGCCGCCCGCCTGTTCGCCGAGCCGTTCAAGAACAGTCCCGGCTTCTTCCAGGGTCTGGGATTCGGCGTCGGCGGCTCGTACGGCGACAAGGACGGCGCCGGCGACAGCGGTTCGGTGAAATACCGCACGCCGGGGCAGAGCACGTTGTTCACCTATCTGGCCGGCACCGAATACGACGGCACTGAAACCCGCATCAGCCCGCAGGCCTACTTCTACCGCAACAGCTTCGGCCTGCTCACCGAGTACATCGTCGCTCACGAGAAAGTCGCGCTCGGCGCGGACCACGACACGCTCGACAACAAGGCCTGGCAAGTGGTCACGAACTATGTGCTGACCGGCGAGGACGCCAGCTTCCGCGGCGTCGGCAAACCGAAATCCGCGCTCGGCAGCGGCGGCTTCGGCGCCTGGGAGCTCGCGGCGCGCTACGGCGAGCTGGCGATCGACAAGGACGCGTTCCCGATCTATGCGAACCCGGCCGCTTCGGCGCGCAAGGAAAAGACCTGGTCGACCGCCGTCAACTGGTACCCCGTCGCCAATCTGAAGATCGCGCTGGCCTATTCACAGACCGCGTTCGACGGCGGCGCCGCCAGTGGCGATCGCGAGGACGAAAAGCTGCTGTTCACGCGTTTCCAGATCGCATTCTGAACATCGTTACGACCCAGGAGTCCATCATGATCAAGAAGTCCTTTTCCGTATTGCTGGCGGCATTCGCGCTGCCGCTTGCGGCCAACGCCGCAAACTACAACCTGCTCAACGTCTCCTACGACCCGACCCGCGAGCTTTATCAGGCGATCAACGCCAAGTTCACCGCCGAATACAAAGTCAAGACCGGCGACACCGTGACGATCCGCCAGTCGCACGGCGGCTCCGGCAAGCAGGCGCGCGCGGTGTTCGACGGTCTCGATGCCGACGTCGTGACGCTCGCGCTCGGTGGCGACATCCTGCCGCTGGTCGATCCCGGCCATCTGATCAAGAAGGATTGGGAGACGCGCCTGCCGGAACATTCTTCACCGTACCTGTCGACGATCGTGTTCCTGGTCCGCAAGGGCAATCCGAAACACATCAAGGACTGGAACGATCTCGTGAAATCCGGCGTCAGCGTGATCACGCCGAATCCGAAGACCTCGGGCGGCGCGCGCTGGAATTTCCTCGCCGCTTACGCGTACGCGCTGAAAGCGAACAACAACGACAAGGACAAGGCGCTCGCCTATCTGACGGCGCTGTTCAAGAACGTGCCGGTGCTCGATACCGGCGCACGCGGCTCGACGACCACGTTCGTGCAGCGCGGTCTCGGCGACGTGCTGCTGGCCTGGGAGAACGAAGCGTTCCTCGCGCTCAACGAATTCGGCAGCGACAAGTTCGAGATCGTCGTGCCGTCGATCTCGATCCTCGCCGAACCGCAGGTCGCGGTGGTCGACAAGGTCGTCGACAAGAAAGGCACGCGCAAGGTCGCCGAGGCGTATCTGAAATATCTGTACACCGAAGAGGCGCAGGACATCATCGCGCAGAACTACTACCGGCCGTCGAATCCGAAGATCGCCGCGAAATACGCCGACAAGTTCCCGAAGCTCGATCTGGTGACGATCCGCGACTTCGGCGGCTGGGCCAAGGCACAGCCGGAATATTTCGGCGACGGCGGCGTGTTCGACCGGATCTACCAGAAATAAACGGCTCCTCCCGTGAATGGCGGGCGGCGGCAGCTGCCGCCGTCCCGTCCCCTTTCACGAAAGCGATCCGCAGCACATCCCCCACGCAGTCGAGAACGTCATGAGCATCGCAGCCATCAATTCGCGCAATCAGTTCAAGGGCAGCATCGTCGCGATCCATCGCGCGCCGGTGGTGTCCGAGATCGAAGTCGAAACGCCGGCCGGCATTCTCAGCGCGGTCGTCACGACCAGTTCCATCGAACGCCTGCCGTTGCGTATCGGCGACGAGGTGCTCGCCGTGTTCAAGGCGACCGAAGTGCTGGTCGCCAAGCTCGGCTGAGAGATCGACGATGTGCCTGATCATCCACAAGCCGGCCGGCGTCGAGATCGCCGAAGAACTGCTGGCGGCCGCCGCCGCGCACAACCCGGACGGCTGGGGCTTGATGGGTTTCGATGCGGACGGCAGACCGGTGATCCAGCGGCGTGCGACGGTCGACGTCGCCGAACTGATCGATGCCGAGCACGCGCTGCGCGGCAGCGAATACGTGCTGCATCTGCGCCGCCAGACCAGGGGCGGCAGCGGACTCGACAACGTGCATCCGTTCAAGGTCGTCGACGGCGTCTGGCTGATGCACAACGGCACGCTGCGGCTCGATACGCGCGTGCCCGGCAAGTCGGACACCTGGCATTTCGTCAGCGACGTGCTGCGACCGCTCGCGCAGCGCCATCCGGGGCTGCTCAGCGACTACGCGTTCATCCAGATTCTCGAACACGGGCTGCGGGCCGAGAACAAGCTCGCGCTGTTCGACCAGCGCCTGCGCCGGATCGTGCTCGTCAATCGCGCGTACGGCGTCGAACTCGACGGGCTCTGGCTCAGCAACACGCGCTGGCTCGACGGCCGGCGCTTTCCGCTCGCGCGACCACTGCAGCCGCAGGAGCGGCAATACGGCGCCGACGAGCTCAGCTTCGTCTAGACGGCCTGCGCACGAAAACAACAACAGGAATCCATCATGAAAAAGCATTTCCAGGCGCTGGCGGCGGCGATCCTCGGCGCTGTCACGCTGCAGGCGGCCGCCGCATCGCCGCTGCTCAACGTCTCGTACGACGTCGCGCGCGATTTCTATCGCGACTTCAACCCGGCCTTCGCGGCTTACTGGAAAGGCAAGACCGGCAGCGAGCCGGTGATCCAGCAATCGCACGGCGGCTCCAGCAAACAGGCGCGCGCCGTCATCGACGGACTCGACGGCGACGTGCTGACGACCAACACTCCGCTCGACATCGACGCCGTCGCCAAGGCTGGCCTGATCGATGCGAAATGGGCGCAGCGCCTGCCGCACGCATCGAGCCCGTCGTGGTCGACGATCCTGTTCCTCGTGCGCAAGGGCAATCCCAAACACATCCAGGACTGGAACGATCTGGTCCGTCCCGGCGT
>DASSVA010000059.1:0-2254 GCA_035706385.1 Solimonas sp.
TGATCGTCGCCGGCGCGCCGGCGTCCATCAGCACTTCGCGCGCGATGTTGCTCCACGTCAGGTTCGGCACGACGCTGCCCCAGACCGCGAAATCCGGCAGTGCGCCGCCGGCGCGCTCCAGCATCGCGCGGACGACCGGCAGCGACAGGCCGATCGCATCGAGGCCGGACAGCGCGCCGTCGACTTTCGTGAACGGCGTGCGCACGCCGGATGCGAGCCAGATGTCGGGACGTGTGGCGGCCATGCGAATCCTCCGTCGGCGGGGCAATGATCGATTCTAGACACGTGCGGTCCATCCCGGGCGCCGTTCATTGCTGCGGATTCGCTACAGTGCCGGTACGACGCGAAGGAGCTGACCATGCCGACCATCACCCGCCGATCCTGCCTTGCCGTTGCCGCGCTGCTGGCGGCGACGGCGATGCCGGCGCACGCCGAGCCGGCGCCGCTCGATCTGCCGGCGCTGCGCGAGTGCGCGACCCAGGTCCGGCAGTTGCGCAGCGAGGCGACGCGGCTGAACGCGGACACCGCGCAGCTCGACGCGCGCCGCGCCGCACTCGATCAGCGCTCGGCGGCGCTGCGCGCCGAGGCCGCGCAGCTCGATCGCGACGAATTGCGCGCGACGCTCGATCTGCAGCAGCGGCGCCAGCGGCACAACGATGAGCTGCTCGCGTTCAACGCCGAGATCGCCCGCCATCGGCAGGCGATCGATGCGGTCAACCGGGTCAAGCAGCGTTATGCGCAGGACTGCGCCGCGCGGCCGTACCGGCGTGCCGACCTCGCGACGCTGCCGGCCGACGCGCAGGCGGCGATGCGCGCCGGCCTCGCCGACATCGAAGTGCCGTATCTCGATCCGGCGGGGCGCTGAGCGAAGCCTGCGTGAAGCGCACGGCGCGGAGGCTTTTGCAGGGCGCCCCCTTGGGCGCGACCGCCGTTTCAAATCACCCGTGGTCGCCGCGGTCGCGCTCAAGGGGGATCCTACAAATCGGCTCTGGAAACGCAGTCGGCGGCACGCCGTCGCAACAGTGCGCGTTCGCGCACGTTCTGCGTCAGGCCGGCGGCGCGTTCGAACTCCGCGCGCGCGTCGTCGAAGCGGCCGAGCCGCGCGAGCAGATCGGCGCGCACGCTCGGCAGCAGGTGGTAGTGGCGCATCGCGGCGTCGTCGCGCAACGCGTCGACGATCGCAAGGCCGGCGGCCGGTCCTTCGGCCATCGCCACCGCGACCGCGCGATTGAGCTCGACGACCGGTGACGGCGCGCATTCGCCGAGCATCGCGTACAGCGCCGCGATCTGCGGCCAGTCG
This sequence comes from Solimonas sp., assembly GCA_035706385.1. GTDB lineage: Bacteria > Pseudomonadota > Gammaproteobacteria > Nevskiales > Nevskiaceae > Solimonas. The sequence goes on from DASSVA010000059.1 coordinate 1,301, forward strand.
GTGGCGTCGGCGGTTGGCGCACGCGCATGGCAGGCGGCGATCGCGGCCTGCAGCGCGTACGGTCCGTGCGCGCCGTCGAGCGCGGCGGCGCGCTGCAATGCGGCGAGACCGCGTTCGATTGCCGCCCCGTCCCAGCGCGCGCGGTCCTGTTCGGGCAACAGCACCGGCGCGCCGTCGGCATCGACGCGCGCCGCCGCGCGCGACGCCTGGATCTCCATCAGCGCGACGAGGCCGTGGACTTCCGCTTTGTCCGCGGCGAGGCCGGCGAGGATGCGGCCGAGCCGCAGCGCTTCCTCGCACAGTGCCGGACGCATCCAGTCGTCGCCGGCGGTCGCCGAATAACCTTCGTTGAAGATCAGATAGATCACGTCGAGCACCGAGGCGAGGCGCTCGCCGAGATCCTCGCGCGCGGGCTGCGCGAACGGCACCTGCGCGTCGGCGAGCGTGCGTTTGGCGCGGACGATGCGCTGCGCGATCGTCGCCTCCGGCACGAGAAACGCGCGCGCGATCTCGTCGGTCGTCAGGCCGCCGAGCAGGCGCAACGTCAGCGCGACGCGCGCCTCGCGCGACAGCAACGGATGGCAGGCGGTGAACATCAGCCGCAGCAGGTCGTCGCCGATGTGATCGTCGAGATCGGGCTCGGCGCCGGCCTGCGCGGCGAGCAACTGTTCCTCGATCTCGCGCGTCAGTTCGCCCTGTTTGCGCAGTTGCATCGCGCGATGGCGCAGCAGGTCGATGCCGTGGCGCTTGGCCGTCGTCATCAGCCACGCGCCGGGATTGTCCGGCACGCCGGTCCGCGGCCACTGTTCGAGCGCCGCGACCAGCGCGTCCTGCGCGAGCTCCTCGGCGAGCCCGACGTCCTGCATGAGACGCGCGAGGCTGGCGATGAGCTTCGCCGATTCGCTGCGCCAGACGGCATCGATCGTGCGCCGGAGGTCGGTCGTCATGCGCGGC
>DASSVA010000060.1:0-3302 GCA_035706385.1 Solimonas sp.
GCGCGAGGCGATCATCCTGTCGGTGCATCCGCACAACGATCGCGGCACCGGCACCGCGGCCGGCGAGTTCGCGCTGATGGCCGGCGCCGACCGCATCGAAGGCACGCTGTTCGGCAACGGCGAACGCACCGGCAACTTCGACGTCGTCAATCTGGCGCTGAACCTGTATTCGCAGGGTGTCGATCCGCGGCTCGATTTTTCCGACATCGACGAGGTGCGCAACGTCGTCGAATACTGCAACCAGCTGCCGGTCCATCCGCGCCATCCGTACGTCGGCGATCTGGTCTACACCTCGTTCTCCGGTTCGCACCAGGACGCGATCAAGAAAGCGTTCGCGGCGCGCCGGGAAACCGACATCTGGGAGATGCCGTATCTGCCGCTCGATCCGAAGGATCTCGGCCGCAGCTACGAGGCGGTGATTCGCGTCAATTCGCAGTCCGGCAAGGGCGGCATTTCGTATCTGCTCGAACACGAATACGGGCTGGTGCTGCCGCGCCGCCTGCAGATCGAGTTCTCGCAGGTCGTGCAGGACGCGATGGACGAAAGCGGCAAGGAGATGACGGCCGAGGACATCGGCGGCATCTTCACGCGCCATTACTTCGAGGCGCAGCAGCCGTATGCGTACGTCGCGCACCATCTGGTCGAGGATTCGAAGCGCAACGAGGTCGAGCTGTCGACCGAGATCGCGATCGACGGACGCGCGCAGAAGCTCGCCGGCCGCGGCAACGGGCCGATCGACGCGTTCATCGCCGGGCTGTCGCAGCTGGTCGGCGAGAAAATCGCCGTCGTCGACTACCACGAGCATGCGATCGGCGGCGGCGCCGATGCCGCGGCGGCGACCTACATCGAGCTCAAGGTCGGCGACGGCAAGGCGCTGTTCGGCGCGGCGCGCGATCCGAACATCGTCACCGCGTCGCTGAAGGCGATCCTGTCCGGCGTCAATCGCGCGCTGGCGCTGCGCGGCGCGGTTCGCGAGCAGCGCGTCGCATAAGACGCATCGCCACCGCTGCCGGCCCGGCGCATTCCGCGGCTAGAATGCTGGCCATGGAATCGGCGCGCCGGCAGCGGTATCTCAAACGGATCGGAATCGACGTCTGGCGCCTGCGCGGCGCCGAGGTCGAGGCGCCGGCTGCCGAAGCGGTGATCGACGCGGCGCCGGCGCCCGCCGTGCGCGCCGCACCGGCGCCGTCCACTGTCGCCGATCGTCCGCGGCAATCGTCGCCGCGTCCGGTCGCGCCTTCGCGTCCCGCACCGGCGCGCGTCGCCGAACCGGCCGCCGTCACGCCCGTGCCGGCGATGCCGCGGATCGACGTGCCGACCGACTGGGACGGGTTGCGCGCGGTCGTCAAGGATTGCGGCGCCTGCAAGCTGTGCCGGACGCGCACGAACACCGTGTTCGGCGTCGGCAGCGAGCGTGCGCCGCTGATGATCGTCGGCGAAGGGCCGGGCGCCGACGAGGATGCGCGCGGCGAGCCGTTCGTCGGCCGCGCCGGCCAGCTGCTCGACCAGATGCTGAGCAGCATCGGCCGCGACCGGCGGCAGGCCGAAGCCGGTCGTGCCGTGTTCATCGCCAATGTCGTCAAATGCCGGCCGCCCGGCAACCGCGATCCGGAAGCCGACGAAGTCCAGGCGTGCCGGCCGTATCTCGATCGGCAGATCGAACTGGTCGCACCGAAACTGATCGTCGCGCTCGGCCGCGTCGCCGCGCAGCGCCTGCTCAACAGCGACGCACCACTGTCGAAACTGCGCGGTCCGCTGTATCACTACGGGCCGCAGCGCACGCCGCTGCTGATCACCTACCATCCGGCGTATCTGCTGCGCAGTCCGCGCGAGAAAGCCAAGAGCTGGGCCGATCTGAAGAAGGTTCATCAGTTGCTGGAACGCGGCGCATGAGCGCGCAGCTGCAGGACAGCTGGCGGCTGTACCCGATGCATCCTTCGCATCTGCCGCAGGTGCTGGCGATCGAGCGCGAGGCGTACACGCATCCGTGGACCGAAGGCATCTTCAACGACTGCCTGCGCGTCGGCTACAGCGCATGGGTCGTCACCAACACGCTCGGCGAGGTGCAGGCTTACGCCTTGATGAGCATGGCGGTCGGCGAGGCGCACGTGCTGAACATCTGCGTCGCGCCGGACCAGCAGCGGCAGGGGCTCGCGGCGTTCCTGCTGAAGCACCTGCTGATGGTCGCGCGCGCCGCCGGCGTGACGCTGCTGCTGCTCGAAGTGCGCAAGTCGAACAAGGCGGCACAGAAGCTCTATGCCGGTTTCGGATTCGCGAAGATCGGCGAGCGACGCGACTATTATCCGGCGCGCGACGGCCGCGAGGATGCGCTGGTGCTGGCGCTGGAACTCGTCGGCGACTGAATGAAGGAAAGCTTTGCCCGAAATCGTCATTGCGAGCGTGGCGAAGCAATCCAGCAATGCAGCAGGATCGGACGAAGCCGCTGGATTGCTTCGTCGCTGCGCTTCTCGCAATGACGAAATGGAGAGAGCCTTTTTCATTGCGGTCCTCACGATGACAGGAAGAATTTGATGCTTGGTGATCGTCGCGCCAGATGGTCGTGGGCGTTCTACGACTGGGCCAATTCGGCGTTCGCGACGACCGTGATGGCCGGCTTCTTTCCGCTGTTTTTCGCGAAATACTGGGCCGGCGGGCTCGCCGACGGCGAGCGCACGTTCTGGCTCGGTCTCGCCAGTTCGGCGGCCAGCATCGTCGTCATGATCCTCGCGCCGCTGCTCGGCGGTCTCGCCGACCGCAAGGGCTACAAGAAGCGTTTCCTGTTCGTCGCGACGCTGCTCGGCGCGACGTCGACGGCGGCGATGTTCTGGGTCGCGCAGGGTCACTGGCCGCTCGCGCTCGGTCTGTTCACGCTCGGCTCGATCGGTTTCTTCGCCGGCACGTCGTTCTACGATTCGCTGATCGTCGCGGTCGCCGGTCCCGGCGACGTCGACCGCACGTCGGCGCTCGGCTACGGCCTCGGCTATCTCGGCGGCGGGCTGCTGTTCGCGCTCAACGTGTTCATGTTCCAGAAGCCGTCGGCGTTCGGCCTCGCCGATGGATCGCAGGCGGTGCTGTGGTCGTTCCTGATGGTCGGCATCTGGTGGATGCTGTTCGCGCTGCCGTTGTTCCGCTGGGTGCGCGAGGAACCGATGCACGATCAGAGCGGCAGCGACTGGCAGGAACTGGTCCGCACGTTCCGTCAGGTGCTGACGATGAAGCCGGTACTGTTTTTCCTCGCCGGCTACTGGCTGTACATCGACGCGGTCGACACGATCATCCGCATGGCGGTCGATTACGGCGTC
>DASSVA010000061.1:0-8061 GCA_035706385.1 Solimonas sp.
GTGCGCGTCGTGATGATCTTGCCGTAGAACTCCGGCGAGGTATCGAGATTGTGGTTGTAGTAATCGAGGCCGGCGTCGGCGAGCCGCTCGGCGTGCGCCGGCTTGAGCATGCCGAGCGTCACGCAGGCTTCGAGGCCGAGATCCTTGACCGCGCGCACCATCGCCTCGACGCGCTCGATGTCGCGATCCTTCGGCGAGCGCCACGCCGCGCCCATGCAGAAGCGCGTCGCGCCGTTTTCCTTGGCTTCCTTCGCCGCCTCGATGACCGCTTCGAGCGGCATCAGCGGTTCCTTCTTCAGGCCGGTCTCGAAGCGCACCGACTGCGGGCAATACGCGCAGTCTTCCGGGCAGGCGCCGGTCTTGATCGACAGCAGCGTGGACAGCTGCACGGTGTTCGGCTCAAAGTTCTGGCGGTGCACGGTCTGCGCACGGAACAGCAGATCGTTGAACGGCAGATCGAGCAGCGCCTGCACTTCGGCGTGCGTCCAGTCGTGGCGCAGGCCGTCCGCAGACGGTGCGGCGGCGGCGGAAAAAGGCGATGAAAGAACGGCGGACATGCGGCGAACCCCGATCGATGGGCCTGGACCCGAGAGGAAACGGAACGCGGCCGGGCCGCGGCGAAAGGCGGCGCGCGCCGGCATTTCGAACCGCTAGTTTCCCGATCGCGCGCGCGAGTTGTCAACCATGTCGTCGCGATCATGGTTGACATCCTCGCCGGCAGCGCCGGGCTCATCGTGCCGCTGCGTTGCGCATTCTGTGCGGCGGCCTGCACCGACCGGCCGCTGTGCGCGGCCTGTCACGCGCAACTGCCGTGGAATCGCCGGGCCTGTCCGCGCTGTGCATTGCCGCAGACGCATGACAGTGTCTGCGCGCACTGCCTCGCGCATCCGCCGCCCTATCGTTCGGCGTGGGCACCGCTGCGCCTCGAAGCGCCGGTCCAGCAGCAGATTCATGCGCTGAAATACCACGCCACGTTCATGCACGCGCATCTGCTCGGCCGGCTGTTCGCCGAATCGCTCGCCGCGCGCGCCGCGCCGCTGCCCGACGTGGTGCTGCCGGTACCGCTGCACCCGTGGCGGCAATGGCGGCGCGGCTACAACCAGAGCGTCGAACTGATGCGCGCGATGCGCGAGGTCATCGATGTGCGCGTCGAAGCCGGCTGGACGCGCCGCGTGCGACGCACCGCCGATCAGATCGGCACGGACGCGGCCGCGCGCCGCCGCAACGTCGCCGGCGCGTTTCGCGTCGATCCGCGCGTGCAGAATCTGCGCGTCGCCGTGCTCGACGACGTGATGACGACCGGCGCGACGCTCGGCGAACTGGCGCGTACCTGTCTGCGCGCCGGCGCGCGCGAGGTCGAAGCGTGGGCGATCGCGCGCGTCGCGTGAACCTTCAGGGCGCGACGGCGAAATCGAGCACCAGACCGATCAGCACCGCCAGACCGATGTAATGGCTATGCAGGAACGCGCGAAAGCTCGCCGCCGGATCGCGCGCGCGGATCAGCCATTGCTCGTAGACCGCGCACGCCGCGCCGACCGCGATGCCGCCGTAATACGGCGCGCCGCGCTGCGTGTGCACGCCGATGCCGACCAGCAGCAGCAGCGAGACGAGTTGCAGCAGCGCAGTGATCGCGCGGTCGCCGCGGCCGAACAGGATTGCCGACGATTTCACGCCGATCTTCAGATCGTCGTCGCGGTCGGCCATCGCGTAATACGTGTCGTAGACGATCACCCAGCACAGGTTGGCGGCGATCAGCGCCGACACGAGCGGCCAGTCGACCGTGCCGCGGATCGCGGCGAACGCCATCGGCATGCCGGCCGAGAACGCGAGGCCGAGAATCGCCTGTGGCATCGCCAGCACGCGCTTGGCGAACGGATAGCCGGCGGCGAGCGCGACCGCCGGCAGCGACAGCCACAGGGCCGCGGCGCTGCGCAGCGACAGCAGCAGCGCCAGCGCAATGAGCGACAGCACGACGAAGATCGCCAGCGCTTCGCGGCCTCTGACGCGCCCGGCCGCGACCGGTCGATCGCGCGTGCGCGCGACATGCGGATCGAAATCGCGATCGGCGTAATCGTTGATCGCGCAACCGCCGGCGCGCATCAGCACGGTGCCGAGCACGAACACCAGCAACACCGGCAACGCCGGCACGCCGCCGGCCGCGAACCACAGCGCCCACAGCGTCGGCCACAGCAACAGATAAATGCCGATCGGCCGGTCCATGCGCGTCAGGCGCCAGTAGTCGCCGAATTTTCCGGTCAGTGTGCTCATCGCGCGCAGCTTAGCGCCGCCTCACGCCTCACGCCTCACGCCTCACGCCTCACGCCTCACGCCTCACGCCTCACGAGATTGTCAGACCCGCGCATAGCGATCCGGATCGCCGACCCAGCGCGCGATCAGCAGCGTCGCCAGTTCCGGGCGCGTCTCCAGATAATCGTCGGCGAGCTGCTGCAGCGGCGGAATCAGCGCCGCGTCGCGCAGCGGATCGGCGAGCTTCATGCCGATCTCGCCGGTCTGCCGGCGACCGAGCAGTTCGCCCGGTCCGCGCAATTCGAGATCGCGCTGCGCGATCGCGAAACCGTCGCTCGTCGCACGCATCGTCTCCAGCCGCGCGCGCGCGGTCTCGCCGAGCGGTCCCTGGTACAGCAGCACGCACTGGCTCGCCGCACTGCCGCGACCGACGCGGCCGCGCAGCTGATGCAACTGTGACAGGCCGAGCCGTTCGGCGTTCTCGATCACCATGATGCTCGCGTTCGGCACGTCGACGCCGACTTCGATGACCGTCGTCGCGACCAGCAGCTGCGTGACGCCGTCCTGGAATGCGCGCATCTGCTCGTCTTTCGCGTCGGATTTCATGCGGCCGTGGACGAGGCCGATGCGCAATTCCGGCAGCTCGGCGCGCAGCCTGGCGGCGGTCGCCTCGGCGGCTTCGGCATCGAGTTCGTCGGATTCCTCGATCAGCGTGCAGACCCAGTACACCTGACGGCGCTCGCGGCAGGCTTCGCCGATACGCGCCAGCACGTCGTCGCGTCGCTCGTTCGACAGCACGACGGTCTGCACCGGCGTGCGGCCCGGCGGCAGCTCGTCGATCACCGAGATGTCGAGATCAGCGTAGACCGTCTGCGCGAGCGTGCGCGGAATCGGCGTCGCCGACATGATCAGCTGGTGCGGCGCACGCGCGCCACCCTTGTCGCGCAGCGCGAGACGCTGCTGCACGCCGAAGCGATGCTGTTCGTCGACGACCACCGCGGCGAGCGCGGCGAAGCGCACCTCGTCCTGCAGGACCGCGTGCGTGCCGACGATCAGCGGCGCGCGGCCGTCGGCGATCGCCGCGAGCATCGCGGTCTTCTGCGCCTTCTTCAGCCGGCTGGTCAGCAGCACCGGCACGCAGCCGAGCGGCGCGAACCAGCGTTCGAGATTGCGCTGGTGCTGCTCGGCGAGCAGTTCGGTCGGCGCCAGCAGCGCGGCCTGCATGCCGGCACGCGCCGCCGCGAGCATCACCATCGCCGCGATCACGGTCTTGCCGCTGCCGACGTCGCCCTGCACGAGCCGCAGCATCGGCTGCACGGCGACGAGATCGCGCGCGACTTCGTTCAGCACGCGGCGCTGCGCCGCGGTCGGCGCGAAGCCGAGCACGCGCTGCAGCTCGTCGATCGCCGTTGTCGCGGTCGTCAGCGACGACGACGGCCGGCTGCGCTGACGCTGGCGCAGCACGCGCAGGCTGAGCTGATGCGCGAGCAACTCCTCGCATTTGAGCCGTCGCTGCGCGGCATGCGTGCCGGCGAGCAGCTGGCGCGCGTCGGCGTCGTCGTTCGGCAGATGGATCATCTGCAGCGCCGCCAGCGTCGCCGGCGCGTCGAGACCCGGCAGCGCGCGGACCAGCCCCGCATCGCGGCTCGCGATGTCGAGCGCCTGGGTGATCAGCGCGCGCAAGCGCGGCTGCGTGACGCCGGTCGTCGCCGGATAGATCGGCGTCAGATGCCGTTCCGGCTGCAGCTCGTCGGCATGGTCGGCGACGCGATATTGCGGATGCACCATCTCGACGCCGGCGGCGCCGGCACGCAGCGTGCCGAACGCCTGCAGCCAGCGGCCGGCACCGAGCGCGTTCTTCTGCGCTTCGTTGAAATGGAAGAAACGCAGCAGCAGCGAAATGCCGCTGCCGTCGTCGATCATCACGCGCAGCGTGCGCCGCCCGGCGAAGCGCACGTCGTGGCCGACGATGCGGCCGCGCACCAGCAGTTCGTCACCGATGCGCGCGTGCGCAAGCGCGACGTGTGCGCGGCGATCTTCGTAACGCAACGGCAGATGGAACAGCAGATCGCGCACGCGCTCGATGCCGAGCGCGCGCAGACGGATCGCCAGCGCCGGCCCGCCACCCTTGAGGAACGTCACCTCGGTATCGAGCGTCGGCGACGGTCTGGCGCCGCGCTGCGGCGGTGATGCCGGCACGCTCGTCAGTCGGTGACGAGAACCGCGTCCGCCTCGATGCGCGCGCCGCGCGGCAGCTGCGCGACGCCGATCGCCGCGCGCGCCGGGAACGGCGCCTGGAAATACTGCGCCATGATCTCGTTGACCGTCGCGAAATGCGCCAGATCGGTCAGGAAGATATTGAGCTTGGCGACATCGGCGAGCGTCGCGTCCGCGGCCTTGGCGACCGCGGCGAGATTCCGGAACACCTGATGGACCTCATCCTCGAACGTCGCGTTGTTCATCGCCATCGTCTTCGGATCGAGCGGAATCTGCCCGGACAGATAGACCGTGCCGCCGCAGCGCACCGCCTGCGAATAAGTGCCGATCGCCGCCGGCGCGTCGTCGGTGTGGATGATCTGTCGTGCCATGGCATTTTCTCGGTCGAGGGAAATCGCGCGATTGTCGGCGAAGCCGGGCGCGGGCGCCAAGGGAATTCGCCTCAATCGGCTTCGCTGCCGGCTACGTCGGAAGCGTGGTGAGCGGCCGTTGCGAGCAGGGCTGAGGTCGCGGCTTGCGCGCACAGCTGTGCTCAAGCACAGCGAGCACGCAAGGCGCGAGATCGGCCCGCGCAGCAGGCCGCTCGCCACGCTTCACGCGCGGATCACGCGCTCGACACCCTCGATTCTGCGTATCCGACGCAGCACGCGCGCCAGATGCACGCGGCTGCGCACGGTGATGACGAAGCGCATCTCGATCGCTTCGCTGCCGGCGCGATCCGGCATCTGCACGTTCTCGATCGACGATTCGGCGGCGGCGATCTCGGCGGTGATCTTCGCCAGCATGCCGCGCTTGCGGATCGTCTTCATGCGGATCTCGGTGAGGAAATCGCCCTGCACGCTGCTCGACCACGCCAGCGGCACCCAGTCCTGCGGCCGTGCCTTGGCATGCTTGCAGTCGAGCCGGTGGACGACGATGCCGCGACCGGTACTGACATGGCCGCGAATCTCATCGCCCGGCAGCGGATGACAGCAGCGCGCGTAATCGAGCACCAGGCCTTCGGTGCCTTCGATCGCCAGCGGCGCGACCCCGCCGGCAATGCCGGGAGCCTCGCCTTCCGGCAGGAAGTGCCGCGCGACCAGCGCCGCGAGCCGTTCGCCGATGCCGATCGCCGCATACAGCTCCTCGACATCGCGGAACTGGTGCGCCGCCAGTACCGGCTGCAGCCGCGCGTCATCCTTCAGCGTCGACGCCGGCACGCCGAGTTCGCGCAGCGCGATCTCCAGCAGGCGCCGGCCGAGCCGCACCGCCTCGTCCTCACGCTGCGTGCGCAGGTAGCCGCGCACCGCGGCGCGCGCTTTCGCGGTCTTCACGAAGTTCAGCCACGCGGCGTTCGGCCGCGCATGCCTGGACGTGATGACTTCGACGGTCTGGCCGTTCTTCAGATGCGTGTTCAGCGGTTCGAGCACGCCGTCGAGTCGCGCCGCGACGCAGTGATCGCCGAGTTCCGAATGCACGGCGTACGCGAAATCGACCGGCGTCGCGCCGCGCTGCAGGCGACGAATTTCGCCGCGCGGCGTGAACACGTAGACCTCGTCCGGGTACAGGTCGATCTTGACGTTGTCGACGAAATCGATCGCGCTCGTGCCGCCGAACTCGTCGAGCAGGCCGGACACCCATTCGCGCGCGCGCACCTGCGGCGCCGACTGGCTGTCGCGTTCGCCGAGCTTGTACTGCCAGTGCGCGGCGATGCCGCTTTCGGCGACGTGATGCATGTCGCGCGTGCGGATCTGGATTTCGATCTTCAGCCCGCCCGGGCCGACGCACGAGGTATGCAGCGACTGGTAGCCGTTCGACTTCTGGTTGGCGACGTAGTCGTCGAACTCGCCGGGCACCGGCTTGTAGACGTGATGCGCGACGCCGAGCGCGCGATAGCAGTCGTCGACCTTGTTGACGATGACACGAAAGCCCAGCAGGTCGGCGACCTTCAGCAGCTTGAGCTTCTTGCGGCGCATCTTCTGATAGATGCCGTAGACGTTCTTCTCGCGGCCGACGACGCTCGCGCCGATGCCTTCCTCGCGCAATACCGTCGACAGCTTCTGCTCGACTTCGCGGATCAGCTTGCGCGTATCGCCGAGCTGCGATTTCACCGCCTGCACCATCACCGCGTAGCGGCGCGGATACAGGTTGGCGAATGCGAGATCCTCCAGCTCGGTGCGGATGAAATAGATGCCGAGCCGCTGCGCGATCGGCGCGTAGATGTCGAGCGTCTCGCGCGCGATCCGCCGCCGCTTGTCGGTCGTGGTATGGCCGAGCGTGCGCATGTTGTGCAGGCGGTCGGCGAGCTTGACGAGAATCACGCGCAGATCGTGCGTCATCGCCAGCAGCAGCTTGCGGAAGCTTTCCGCCTGCATCTCGGCGCGCGTACGCCCTTCGATCTTGGCGATCTTGCTGACGCCGTCGACCAGCGTCGCGACATCGGCGCCGAACTCGGTGGCGATCTGTTCGCGCGAGATGCCGGTGTCCTCGATGACGTCGTGCAGGATCGCCGCGATCAGCGTCGTGTGATCGAGCCGCATCTCGGCGAGGATCCGTGCGACCGCCAGCGGGTGATAGACGTACGGCTCGCCGGACTGCCGGCGCTGGCCGTCGTGGACGTTCTTCGCGAACGCCGCCGCGCGCCGCACCTGCGCGATCTGCTCCTCGGGCAGATAGCCTTCCAGCATGCGGGCGAGCGCTTCCATGCCGAACTCGCGTTCGGCGCGCTGCGTGCGCAGTGCGTTGCCCAGCCGCTGGATGACGGAAAGCTGCTCCATGCCGGCAATATATATGGAGCCGCGCCCGGCGGCGTGCAAGTTCGCGGTCGCCATAACGCGAAAGGCCCGCACGGAGCGGGCCTTTCCGGTACGGCGCGGAAAACTCAGGCGTCGAACGACGGGTCCAGCGCTTCCAGCTCCATCTTCGGCTGCGAGATCGCCGGCAGGTCGACTTCGTCGAGCACGCTGCGGTCGGTGTGCCCTTCGGCAATCTCGCGCAATGACAGCACCGTGGACTTGTGGTTGCCCCAAGGCAGCTTGGCTTCCGAACCACGCGCCAGCTGGCGCGCACGCTTGGAGGCGACCAGCGTCAGTTCGAACTGGTTCGGGATCTGCTTGAGGCAATCTTCAACGGTGACGCGCGCCATGGCTGCTACCTGCGGACAAACTTTCAAGGGTCGCGGATGATACCGGACCGACCACTATTTAGCCAGCGCGGTTCGCCAGCAGCTGGGCGATCAGACCCGCATGCGTGGCGAGCTGTCTCTGGCTGCGCAAGCGTGGCTCGAGAAAGATCGCCGCCATCTCGGCCAGCGCCCGCTCGAAGTGCTCGTTGATGATCAGGTAGTCGTACTCGGCGTGATGGGCAATCTCATCGTGCGCCTCGGCCATGCGCGCGGCGATCACTGTCTCGCTGTCCTGGCTGCGCGAACGTAGCCGCCGTTCGAGTTCGGCGACCGACGGCGGCAGGATGAAGATACCGATCGCCTGCGGCCATTCGCGCTTGACCTGGCGCGCACCCTGCCAGTCGATGTCGAGGATCACGTCGTGGCCGGCGTCGAGCAGCGCGCGCGTTTCCGACAGGCCGGTGCCGTAACGGCGGCCGAACACTTCGGCATGT
>DASSVA010000062.1:0-12637 GCA_035706385.1 Solimonas sp.
CTGTTCCAGAGCTTCACGCAGGCCGACGCCTCGACGACACGTCGCTACGGCGGCACCGGCCTCGGCCTTGCGATCTGCAAGCGGCTGGCCGAATGCATGGGCGGCGAGGTCGCGGTGCACAGTGAACCCGGCAAGGGTTCGGAGTTTTCGTTCACGTTCATCGCAGGTTTCGATCCGGCCTGGCAGGATCGCCTGCCTGCGCCGGTCGCGGTGTCCGGCGCTGCGGCGCAGACGGCGATCGCGCCGTTGCGCGTTCTGCTGGTCGAGGACAATGCGATCAACCAGCAGGTTGCCTTGCAGATGCTGGCATCGCTGGGTTGCACGGCGGATCTGGCCGCCGACGGTCGTGCCGCGGTCGACGCCGTGCAGCAGCGCGATTACGACCTCGTGCTGATGGATGTGCAGATGCCGGTGATGGACGGACTCGAAGCGACGCGCCGCATACGCGCGCTCAGCGACCGGCCACAACCACGGATCTGCGCGATGAGTGCGAGCGTGCTCGATGAAGAGAGGCGCGCTTGCATCGTGGCCGGCATGGATCGTCACCTCGCCAAACCGTTCCGACGCGCCGAACTGGATCGCCTGTTGCGTGAGATTGCCGCGACGCAGGGCGCATCCGCCGGGCAGCCTGATGCGGCTGGAGACGATGACGCGTTCTCGCTCGAACGCCTGATCGATGATCTCGGTGATGACGGCGCCGTCGAGTTGATCGATGAGCTGATCGTGGCCGCCGACGAAAGTCTGCGTGCGTTGCATGCAGCGCGTGAGTCTGCGGCTTTTGTGCGCGCCGCGCAGACCCTTGCCGTCAACAGCCGCATGGTCGGTGCCGAGCCACTTGCGGCGGCACTGCTGGCGGCCGATGCGGATCAGCATCGCGAAGCGCTGGCCTTGCGTTACACGAAGCTGGTGGAACGCTTGCGCGGCTGGCGCAACCACCCATGATGACGCGGCGACAGCGCCGCATGCATGCCATGCAGCGATCCGCACTCCGACCTAAGTCCTAGTCCTACTCACGGATACTGGCGCGCGCGACGCTCGCCGATGCTTGCGGCCACGGATCACCGCAAGAGAAACGCCATGAGTTGCAAGCCTTCCCTCAGTACCGCCGTCCGTCATCCGGCATTCATTCCCACGCTGATCGCCAGCGCGATCCTGATGATGAACGCACCTGCGGTGCAGGCTGCGACCTGTGATCTGTCGGTCGGTGGCTCCGGCAGTTCCAGCGGCGCGGGCGTCAATTCATTGAGCTGCGGCTACTACAACACAGCCAACGGCGCAGGCGGCGTAGCGGTCGGCAATTCCAATAACGCCGCGACCACCGACAGCAGCGCGGTGGGCTTCGGCAATACGGCGTCGGGTGAGAACAGCAGCGCGCTGGGGTACGACAATCAGGCGCAGGGCGAGTTCAGCAGCGCGATCGGTGCCAGCAGTCAGGCAACCGTCGAGGGCAGCACGGCGGTCGGCATCAGCAATCTTGCCTCCGGCGTGAATAGTTCGGCACTCGGCAGCGAGAACAAAGCGCAGGGCCAGTTCAGCAGCGCGGTCGGTGCCAGCAATCAGGCAACGGTGGAACGCAGCACGGCGGTCGGTGTCAGCAACATCGCCTCCGGCGTGAACGGTTCGGCACTGGGGAGCAGCAATACTGCATCCGGCGCGAGCAGTTCGGCGGTCGGCAGTAGCAATACTGCATCCGGCGTGACCAGTTCGGCGGTCGGCAGCGGCAACGTCGCAAACAAGGTCGACAGTTCGGCGATGGGGCGCGCCAATGGTGCGACCGGCGACCGCGCCTCTGCGCTGGGCTACACCAATACGGCCAGTGGAGCGGACGGCAGCGCAGTGGGCAGCAGCAATGCCGCAAAGGGTCAGTTCAGCAGTGCCGTCGGCGCCAGCAATCAGGCGACCGTGGAGCGCAGCACGGCGGTCGGCGTCAGCAACATCGCCTCCGGTGTGCGCGGTACGGCGGTCGGCAGTGAAAACCGGGCGCAGGGTTTGAACAGCACGGCGGTGGGCGCCAACAACTTCGCGCGGCAGGAAAACAGCTCGGCGTATGGGCGGCTCAACGATGCATCTGCGGAGCGCGCGTCGGCGCTGGGCTACAGCAACCTCGCCAGCGGTGCCAACAGCAGTTCCGTGGGCACTGGCAACAAGGCGCAGGGGGAGTCCAGCACGGCGGTCGGTGCCGGCAACAACGCCTCCGGTTGGGACAGTTCGGCACTGGGGAGTGTCAATACTGCATCCGGCCAGAGCAGTTCGGCGGTCGGCAGGAACAACAACGCATCCAAGACCAACAGTTCGGCAGTGGGAAGCTCCAATGCTGCGGCCGACGAGCGTGCCTCTGCACTGGGCTACAAAAATGTGGCCAGTGGAGCGGACAGCAGCGCCGTGGGCAGCCAGAACACGGCGCAAGGCGTTGGCAGTACGGCAGTCGGCTACAGCAACACTGCGCAGGGACTCGCATCGACGGCCGTGGGTTATGCCAATGATGCCTCGGGCGATGACGCGCTGGCGATCGGCACCGGAAACGACGCCAGCGCAATGTCGAGCGTGACGATGGGCATCGCGAATCATGCTTCAGGCCTGGGCAGCGCGGCGCTGGGCAACGGCAACGTCGTCAGCGGCCAGCTCGGCACGTCGATCGGTACCTTGAATCTGTCCGCAGGCGTGGGAAGCAACGCGATCGGCGGCGGCAATCAGGCGCTGGCCGATCATTCGCTGGCGATCGGCAGCGGCCTGACCGACCCTGCGCAGCCGCCGCAGGGTGCGGTGGTCGAAGCCGGCGCGAACAACGGCATCGCCATCGGCACCACTGCGCATATCTCCGCGGCCGGCATCGACGCGATCGCGGTCGGCACCGGCGCAAGTGTGACGGCCGCCAACAGCGTCGCGCTGGGCAAGAACTCCGTTGCCGATGTCGCCAACACCGTCTCGGTCGGCTCGGCGTCGAATCACCGCAAGATCGTCAACGTTGCGGACGCCGCGCTGAGCGCGACCAGCAGCGACGCCGTCACCGGCGCGCAATTGTATGCGACCAACCAGGCGGTGGCAGCCAATACGGCCGACATCGCGACGAACAAAGCGAATATCACGACCAACACGACGAACATCGCTACGAACACGACGAACATTGCGACGAACACGGCCAATATCTCAACAAACACGACGAACATCGCGGCGAATGCATCGGCGATCGCCACGAACACGTCGGCCATCGCCGCCAACGCCACGGCCATTGCATCGAGCGCGACGAGCATCGCGGCCAATACATCGGCGATTGCAACGAACACTTCGGCCATTGCGACCAACACATCGGCGATCGCGACGAACACTTCGGCCATTGCGACCAACACATCGGCGATCGCGACGAATACTTCAGCCATCGCGACCAACACGACGGCGATCGCGACGAATACTTCGGCCATCACCACCAACACGACGGCGATCGGCGCGAACACGACCAGCATCGCAACGAACACCGGCAATATCGCGACCAACACCACGGCGATCGCGGCAAACGGCGCCCGCATCGATGCCGTGCAGACGCAGGCCAACAATCAGGGCACGGGCTTCGCCGCCGCACTGGGCGGCGGTGCGGGCGTCGACGCACAGGGCCATGTCACGGCGCCGAGCTATTCGGTGCAGGGGCACACGCATGACAACGTCGGCGACGCGCTGGCCGGTCTCGACAGCGGCTTGTCGGCCGCAAGCAGCGCCGCGAATACGGCGCTGGCGAATTCGAATCAGAACGCCGCAAACATTGCGGTGCTCAACGGCCGCGTCGATGGCGCCGAGTCGCGTATCAGCGACAATGAAGCCGCGATCGACACGCTCGATCAGCGCGTCGATGGTCACGACGTGGCGATCGCCGGGCTCGATGAGCGTGTGACGACGGCGCAGGCGCGCGCCGACGACGCGCACGCACTGGCCTCCTCCGCCATCGCATTCTGCGGCCCGGGCCAAGCCAGCGATTCGGTGCATTGCGGCGTGCGTAACGATGCCAGCGGCGCGGCCTCGAGCGCGATGGGTACCGACAACACGGCAAGCGGCGAGGGCAGCACGGCGTTCGGCCATCTCAATCTTTCCACGTCGCTGAGCAGCGTTGCGATCGGCAGCGGCAATGTGGCCAGCGAGCGCAACGCCACGGCGCTTGGCGTCAACAGCAGTTCGGCGGCGCAGAACGGCATCGCGATTGGCGCCGGTGACGACAGCGCCTCATCGGCGCGTGTCGGCCAGAATGCGAACAACGGCGTGGCGATCGGCCACGGCGCGCAGGTTTCCGATGGCGCGGCCGACGCGATCGCGATCGGCAGCGGCGCGCAGGCGCAGTCGGCCGGCGGCATTGCGATGGGGCAGGGTGCCACGGCCGTGCAATCCAATTCAGTGGCGATCGGCGCCGGCGCGGTCGCGCGCTCGTCGGTGGCGGTCGGTACCGGCGCACAGGCCAGCGGGCTGAACACGACGGCGCTCGGTGACAACGCCGTGGCGTCCGGCGCGCACGCCGTCGCGCTCGGCAACGAGGCGCAGGCAACCGCCGACGACAGCGTCGCGCTCGGCAACGGCTCGGTGGCAGACCGCGCCAACAGCGTGTCGGTCGGATCGGCCGGGCATGAGCGGCAGATCACCAATGTTGCCGCCGGCATTGCGCCCACCGATGCCGTCAACGTGCAGCAGCTCAGCGACTTGCGCGACGACATGCACCGTGGCCTCGACAAGCGTCGCGACGAAGCCAACGCCGGCATCGCCGCCACGCTCGCGATGGAAGCGGCGCCGTACGTGCCGGATCACGTCACCTATGCGCTCGGCAGCGGCTACTTCGGCAACCAGGGCGCGATCGGCGCGACGCTGCGAGCAACGGCTGAAAACGGACGCTGGAGCGTGACCGGCGGCGTTTCGACGTCCGAGCACGGCACGGCGCTGCGCGTCGGTGTCAGCGGCGTCCTCTGGTAATTGCAGATCACGGATCGGGGGAGCGACATGGGGATGCGCTACTACGACGTCGATGCCGGCGAAAGCCGCATCAAGCGTCGCTACGTGTGGGGGTTCTGGGCGTATCTGGCCGGGCTGGCATCCGCCGCGATCATCGTCGAGCTCGTACTCCACTGCTGAGCGGAACGTTCGGCGCAGTACGAACGTCGAAACGAGGGGCGCAAATGTTCTGGACAGGCTTTTTGATGGGACTGGTCGTCGGCAGCGTGCTCGGCGTGGCGGGGCTGGCGCTGCTGGCGATCAACGCCGACGGGCGACGCTGATCGTGTCGACGGCGATCGCGTTGCGGCGCGCGCTTGCAGCGGGGTCGCCGCCGTTCGCGGGACTTCGCGCACTGCCAGCCTATAGAATCCGCAGGCGCAATCTGTGGAGCCTGGGCAGCATGCTGGACGAAGCTACCGTCATCGTCGCGGACGACCATCCGATGTTTCGCGTCGCTTTGCGTCTGGGCGTCGAGCGGATTGACCCGAACGTGCGCATCGTCGAAGTGGGTTCGCTTGCCGCGTTGAAGGAAGCCGTGCGTCGCCATCCGCAGACGCGCCTGGTGTTGCTGGACCTGATGATGCCGGACGTGGAAGGGCTTTCGTCGCTGCAGTACCTGCGTGGCGAGTGGCCGGACGTGCGCGTCGCAGTGATTTCCTCGCTGCAGGATCGCGCGTGGGTGCGCTCGGCCGAAGCGCTGGGCGCAATCGCCTTCATCCCGAAGTCGACGCCGGTGCTGCAGATGCAGCAGATCCTCGAGAGCGTGCTCACCAATGGACACTGGTGGCCGGCGCTCGCCGAGCTGCCGGCGATGCCCGAAGCGCTGTCGTCGCTCGATGACCGTTTCAGCAGTCTGTCGCGCCAGGAACTGCGCATCCTGCTGTACATCAAGGAAGGGCGGCTCAACAAGCAGATCGCCGACGATCTCGACATTCGCGAGTCGACCGTCAAGACCCACATTACCGCGCTGCTGCGCAAGCTCAACCTGCGCAGCCGCACGCAGGCGGCCGTGCTCGCGCAGCGGCTGCTCGCCGGCGCCTGAGGTGTATGCGGAGTCGCGGCGCCGTAGCCAAGGTGATCGCGGCACCGCATAATTCGCGGCCCTTATGAGCCGCCTCGATGAAACCGCTGTCCTGACCACCGTGCGCGATCTCGTGCGCTGGGGCGCAAGCCGTTTCCGCGAGGCCGGGCTGTATTTCGGGCACGGCACCGACAACGCGCTCGACGAGGCGTTTCATCTGGTGCTGCACGCGCTGCACCTGCCGGCCGACGTGCCGGCGATCTATCTCGAAGCGGCGGTCACCGCGCGCGAACGCGCCGCGGCGCTGAAGCTGCTGCGCGCACGGATCACGACGCGCAAGCCGGCCGCGTATCTGCTCGGTCGCATCGAGTTCTGCGGCCTCGAATTCGAAGTCGACGAAAACGTGCTGATCCCGCGCTCGCCGATCGGCGAGATGATCGCGCGCGGTTTCGCGCCCTGGCTCGACACCGCGCCGGCGCGCGTGCTCGATCTGTGCACCGGCAGCGGCTGCATCGGTATCGCCTGCGCGGTCGCGTTCGAGGATGCCGAAGTCGATCTTGCCGACATCAGCACGAAGGCGCTCGCCGTCGCGCGCCGGAATATCGAGAAACACGTGGTCGGCAACCGGGTGCGGGCGATCAGGTCGGACGTGTTCGACGGTCTCGTCAACGAGGTCTACGACCTGATCGTCAGCAATCCGCCGTACGTGCCGGACGCCGAGTGGAAGGCGCTCGCCGCCGAGTACCGCCACGAACCGAAGCTGGCGCTGGCCGCCGGCAATGACGGCATGGACATCGTCGCGCGCATTCTCGAAAACGCGGCGCGCCATCTGAGCAATGACGGCTGGCTGGTCTGCGAAGTCGGCGGCAGCGTCGCCGAATTCGAGGCGCGCTGGCCGCAATTGCCGGTGACCTGGGTCGAATTCGACAATGAAGGTGATGGCGTGTTCATCATCTCGCGCGCGGATCTCGTCGAGCATCTCAAATAACCTCATGACTCGTCATTGCGAGCGTAGCGAAGCAATCCAGTACGTCACCAGATCGGGCGGCGCAGCTGGATTGCTTCGTCGCTGCGCTCCTCGCAATGACGATGGACGGTTTTGAAAATGAGCGGGAATACCTTCGGCAAACTGTTCTGTGTCACCAGCTTCGGCGAATCGCATGGCGCCGGCATCGGCTGTGTCGTCGACGGCTGTCCGCCGGGGCTGGCGCTGTCCGAGGCCGACATCCAGCCGGATCTCGACCGCCGCAAACCGGGCACGTCGAAATTCGTCACGCAGCGCAAGGAAGCCGACCAGGTCGAGATTCTTTCCGGCGTGTTCGAAGGCAAAACCACCGGCACGCCGATCGCGCTTTTGATCCGCAACACCGATCAGCGCAGTTACGATTACGAGAAGATCAAGCAGGTGTTCCGGCCGAATCACGCCGATTACGCCTACATCCAGAAATACGGCATCCGCGACCATCGCGGCGGCGGCCGTTCGAGCGCGCGCGAAACCGCGGTCCGCGTCGCCGCCGGCGCGATCGCGAAGAAATATCTGCGCGAGAAATTCGGCACGGAAATCCGCGGCTGCGTCGAGCAGATCGGCGACATTCACTGCGCGCAGACCGACTGGAGCGCGGTCGCGCGGAATCCGTTCTTCTGCGCCGATCCGGCAAGCGTGCCGCAACTCGAAGCGCTGATCGACCGTCTGCGCAGCGACGGCGATTCGATCGGCGCGAAGCTCTACGTCGAAGCGACCAACGTGCCGCCGGGCCTCGGCGAGCCGGTGTTCGATCGCCTCGATGCCGACATCGCGCACGCGCTGATGTCGATCAACGCGGTCAAGGGCGTCGAGATCGGCGACGGCATGGCGGTCGCGCGGATGCGCGGCACCGAG
Organism: Solimonas sp.; assembly: GCA_035706385.1. Lineage (GTDB taxonomy): Bacteria > Pseudomonadota > Gammaproteobacteria > Nevskiales > Nevskiaceae > Solimonas. Next base: position 7,866 of record DASSVA010000062.1, read on the forward strand.
CATCGCGACGAGTTGTCGCCGGACGGTTTTCTCGCCAATCATTCCGGCGGCATCACCGGCGGCATCTCGACCGGCCAGACGATCTGCGCGCGTTACGCGATCAAGCCGACGTCGAGCATCACGACGCCCGGCAAGAGCATCGACGAAAGCGGGCAGGCGACCGAGATGCGCACGACCGGCCGCCACGATCCCTGTGTCGGCCTGCGCGCGACGCCGATCGGCGAGGCGATGCTGGCGCTGGTGCTGATCGATCATTTCCTGCGCAACCGCGCACAGAACGCCGATGTGGTGAGCGACACGCCGCGCATCCCGGCGGAGCGCGGCGCGTGATCACGGAAATGATGCGCCGACTCGGCTGGCGAACCGCGGCTGCGCCGCTGTCGCGTGCCTCGCGTCGCTATTTGCTGCGTCATCGCGGTCAGAACGCCGATGTCGCGGTCGTGCCGTCGCGCATCGCGGGCGGAGTTCCGTAAGCCGTGGCCGCGCCGTCCGCAGGCGTCGCCCGCCTGCATTGGCGGCTCGCCAGTTTCTATTTTTTCTATTACGCGACGGTCGGCGCGTTCATGCCGTACTGGTCGCCGTATCTCGAAGCGCGCGGTTTCTCGGCGGCGCAGATGGGCATCGCCTACGCGCTGATGGGCGTGATGCGCAGCATCGTGCCGCTGGCCTGGGGCTGGTATGCCGACCGGCGCGGCCGGCGCATCGGCCTGATCCGCATCGCCAGCCTGTGCGCGCTGGTCTCATTCCTGACGATCCCGTTCGTGCCGGGCGTGTTCTGGGTCGGCGCGGTGATGGTCGCATACACGCTGTTCTGGCATGCGCTGCTGCCGCAGTTCGAGGTCGTCACGCTCAACCATCTGGTCGCGCGCGGCGGCGATTACACGCGCGTGCGGCTGTGGGGCAGCGTCGGGTTCATCGTCTCGGTGCTCGGACTCGGCGCGCTGCTGTCGCAGACCGGCATGCTGTGGCTGCCGTGGCTGGTCGGCCTGTTCTGGCTCGGCATGGCGCTGTCGAGCTGGATGGTGCCGGAAGCGCCCGAATTGCTGAGCAGCGACGGTGCCCGGATCTCGATCTTCCGCGCGTTGCGGATGCCGGGCGTGATCGCGCTGCTGCTGGTCTGTTTCTGCTCGCAGCTCAGCTATGCGCCGTATTACAACTTCTTCACGCTGTTCCTCGAACGTCACGGCCATGCGCGCAGCCTGTCCGGTCTGTTGTGGGCGCTGGCGGTGATGGCCGAAGTCGTGATGTTCATCTATGCCGGCCGCCTGATCGTCCGTTTCGGCGCGCGCCGGCTGATGATCGTCGCGATGTTCGCGACGATGCTGCGCTGGGCGCTGACCGCCGTGCTGATCGACGCGCTGCCGGTCGTGCTGCTGCTGCAACTCGGCCATGCTTTCAGTTTCGCGCTTTATCACACGGTCGCGATCCGCTATATCCAGCAGATGTTCCCCGGCGCGCTGCAAGGGCGCGGGCAGGCGATCTACAACGCCGTCTCGTACGGCGTCGGCGGTTCGATCGGCAGCGTCGCGTCGGGTTATCTCTGGCAGGACCTGTCACCCGAAGCGGTGTTCCTGTGCGCCGCGCTGGTCGCGGCGATCGGCACCTGGGTCGCGTTGCGGCGTTTGCCGGCGACCTGACGCGACGCTCAGGCCGGGCCGGTGATCTGCGCGATCAGCGAGCGCGCCGCGCCGGACAACGTGCGGCGCTGGTGCCAGACGAGGCCGAGTTCGCGTTGCAGCTTGAGGCCGCTTACGCGCAGCGCGCACAGGCTGTCGTCGAGCATCGACGCCGGCAGCACGCTCCAGCCGAGGCCGATGCCGGCGAGCATTTTCAGCGTCTCCAGATAGTTCGTCGCCAGCCGCACGCGCGGCGCGATGCCCTGGCGCTTGAGCTCGGCGGTGACGATGCGATGTGTATAGGTCGCTTCGTCGGGCAGCACGGCGGGGTGCTCGGCGAGCTCGTGCAGCGTGAGCTTGCGGCGGCCGGCGAGCGGATGCTGCGCGGCGACGACGACGACCATCGGGTCGGGCCAGACGAGCCGCTGTTCGAGCTGCGGCAGCGGCGCGGTCGGCAGCGTGACGATGCCGAGTTCGAGCTTGCCGGCGAGCACCGCTTCGCAGGCGACTTCCGAATCCATGAAGTGGATGTCGAGGTCGACGTTCGGATACTGCAACGTGTACGCGCGCAGCACCGGCGGCAGGCGGTGCAGGCCGATGTGATGACTGGTGCCGATCGACAGGCGGCCGGCGATCTCGCCGTGCAGGTTCGACAGCGCGCGCTTGCCGTCCTCGATGTCCTGCAGCGTCTTCTTCGCGTACGGCAGCAGCGTGCGGCCGGCATCGGTCAGCGTGACGCGGCGGCCGACGCGGTCGAACAGCGCGTGGCCGATCTGCGTTTCGAGCGCGGTGATGCGCTTGCTGATCGCCGGCTGCGACAGATGCAGGCGGGCCGCGGCCTGCGTGAACGAACCGCAGTCGGCGATTTCGGCGAAGGCGGCGAGGAACTGGGTGTCCATGATCGTGAGGCGTGAGGCGTGAGGCGTGAGGTGTGAGGTGGTCATTCTGCATCGGAATGCAGTTTATGAAAACGATTCATTGGAGTTATCGGTAACGCGCTTCTAGAATGCCGGCCACTTTCGCACCCAAACATTTGCAGGAGAGGCCGCGATGAGCAGCAGCAACCAGCCGAGAACGCTGTACGACAAGATCTGGGACGACCACATCGTCAGCGATCTTGGCAGCGGCTCGGCCCTGATCTACATCGACCGCCATCTGGTCCATGAAGTGACCAGTCCGCAGGCGTTCGACGGCCTGCGCCTGAACCATCGTCAGCCGTGGCGACTGGCCGCGAATCTGGCGGTGCCGGACCACAACGTGCCGACCGTCGATCGCGCCAAGGGCATCAAGGATCCGATCTCGCGCGCGCAACTCGACGCGCTCGACGCGAACTGCGCCGAGTTCGGCATCACCAAGTTCGAGCTGATGGACCGCCGCCAGGGCATCGTCCACGTCATCGGCCCGGAACAGGGCGCGACGCTGCCGGGCATGACGGTGGTCTGCGGCGACTCGCATACCTCGACGCACGGTGCGTTCGGCGCGCTGGCGTTCGGCATCGGCACCTCGGAAGTCGAGCACGCGCTGGCGACGCAGACGCTGGTGCTCAAGAAAGCGAAGACGATGCTGATCCGCGTCAACGGCCACGTCGGTCCCGGTGTCACGGCCAAGGACATCACGCTGGCGATCATCGGCCGCATCGGTACTGCCGGTGGCACCGGCCACGTCATCGAATACGCCGGCGAGGCGATCGAGGATCTGTCGATGGAAGGTCGCATGACCCTCTGCAACATGGCGATCGAAGGCGGCGCGCGCGCCGGTCTGGTCGCCGTCGACGACAAGACGATCGCCTACGTGAAAGGCCGCCCGTATGCGCCGAAACCGGAGCATTGGGACGCCGCCGTCGCGTACTGGAAGACGCTGAAGAGCGATGCCGGTGCCGCGTTCGACACCGTCGTCGAGATCGACGCCGCGAGCATCGAACCGCAGGTGACCTGGGGCACGTCGCCGGAAATGGTGCTGCCGGTCGGTGCGAGCGTGCCGAATCCGGCGAACGAAGCCGATCCGGTCAAGCGCAACGGCATGGAGAAGGCGCTGGCGTACATGGCGCTGCAGGCCGGTACGCCGATCGAGCGGATCGCGATCGACAAGGTCTTCATCGGCTCGTGCACGAACTCGCGGATCGAAGACATGCGCGCCGCCGCCGCGATCGTGAAGGGCAAGAAGAAAGCCGCCAACGTCAAGCTCGCGATGGTCGTGCCGGGTTCCGGCATCGTCAAGGAACAGGCCGAGGCCGAGGGGCTCGACAAGATTTTTCTCGCTGCCGGTTTCGAATGGCGCGAGCCGGGCTGCTCGATGTGTCTGGCGATGAACGCCGACCGTCTGGAGCCGGGCGAGCGTTGCGCGTCGACGTCGAACCGCAATTTCGAGGGTCGCCAGGGCGCCGGCGGCCGTACGCATCTGGTATCGCCGGCAATGGCCGCGGCAGCCGGCATCGCCGGTCACTTTGTCGATGTGAGGAGCCTGTAATGCGCGCGTTCACCGTCGTCACCAGCAAGATCGCGCCGCTCGACCGCCCGAACGTCGATACCGACGCGATCATTCCGAAGCAGTATCTGAAGTCGATCCGCCGCACCGGCTTCGGCCCGTTCCTGTTCGACGACTGGCGTTATCTCGACGCCGGCGATCTGGAAATCGACCCGGCCACGCGCCGCGTCAATCCGGATTTCGTGCTGAACCAGCCGGCGCATCAGGGCGCGCAGATCCTGATCGCGCGCGACAACTTCGGCTGCGGTTCATCGCGTGAGCATGCGGTCTGGGCGCTCGACGATTACGGCTTTCGCGCGGTGATCGCGCCGAGCTACGCCGACATCTTCTTCTCGAACTGCTTCAAGAACGGCGTGCTGCCGGTCGTGCTGAAACCCGACGAAGTGCAGGCGATCTTCGATGGCATTGCGAAGAATTCGGACGCGCAGTTCACGATCGACCTGCCGGCGCAGCAGGTGAAGCTGCCGTGCGGTAACGCGTTCCCGTTCGAGATCGATCCGGTGCGCAAGCACAACCTGGTCGAAGGTCTCGACGAAATCGGCCTGACGCTGAAGAACGCCGACGCGATCCGTGCGTACGAAGCGCGCCGCGCGCAGCGGGCACCGTGGCTGTTCGCGACATGAACGCGGCGGGGCAGCGCTGGGATGCCGATGCGTATGCGCGCAACGGCCG
>DASSVA010000063.1:0-2110 GCA_035706385.1 Solimonas sp.
GGATTGGTCCGCGCGGGCGTCGTCGCGGCGGGTGCGGCAATGGCCGGCGCGATGTCCGGTGCCGTGCCGACCGGCGCGGTGGGCACGGCGTCGCTGATGTCCGCCGCCGGTGTTGTCTCGACCCTCGGCGCCGCCTCGGCAGTCGGGGCCGGCATTCCGATATCCGCGGCCGATGCGGCCGCTTGCGCCGGCGCCGTCATCGGTTGTTCCACAGCTTCGGGCATCGGGATCGCTTGCGTCGCATCGCGATCGACTGCCGGCTGCGCGGATTCCTCGGGCTGCGTCATCGCTGTCGGCGCCGCGGCTGTGGTATCCGGTGCCGTTGCCTGCCCGTCGATATCGGCGACGGGCGTTGCGCTCGTTGCCTCGCCGGTCGCCGGAGTCGCGGCATCCGGCGGGACCACCGGCGCGCGCGGCATCGCTTCGGTCCATTGCGCGGCGAGCACGGCCGCGGTCTGCCGATCGCGTTCATCCGCCGATACCGGCGGCGATGGCGGCGCCTCGGCCAGCGACGATTCACTGACGACCGGCCGGCTGCCGATCGCGAAATCGCGGCCCATCGCGCCGGCGATCGCCAGCTCGGCGTCCTTGATGCCGCCGGCGGAATCGTCGAGCCGGTCGGTCAGCTGCTCGACCGATTCGAAGCGGAAACGCGGCTGCGTCGCGAGCTGAATCAGGCCGGCAGCGCCCGTGTCGTAACCGCCGTTGAAAGTCTTCGAGTACAGCGCACGCCGCGTGCGGCTGTCGAACAACTGGACCTCGACGATCGCCCACGGCTGCAGGTCACTCGTCGAATCGGAGACATAGCCGGCCTTGATGAAGCGGACGACGAGGATCGCGTCGGCGTCGGTCCGGATGCCGGACAGATCGACGCTGCCGTCGGCCGCGACGACAGGCCGCTCGGCAAGCGGCAGCACCTGATAGTTGCTGCGGTCCAGCTGGCGCGTGATCGCTTCGGCGAGCAGCGGCGAAAACACGATCTGTCCGGTCGTGAGCGCCTGCGCGTAGCTGCTCGAATGGCTCTCGTTGCTGTCGCCGCGGTTCAGTACGAGGTCGACGGCCGGTTCGGCGATATCGAGCAGCGCGACGGTCCTGACCCGGCTCGCCGTGACAGGCGACCATGCGCCGTCGGGTGCGGTCGTCGCGCAGGCGCCCAGAACCAGAAATGCGACAGCCATCGCCGCGATGCGCAGCTTGCCGGATTGACCGAGCGACATCCCCACCCCTCTTTTTTCTGAATTTCCGACCGGCGACCGCGCTACACCTGCGGCTCGACCTTGTCTTCGAGCAGGCCGTAGCGCATCGCCATGCGCGTCAGTTCGACGTCGTTCGACACATTGAGTTTCTCGAACAGGCGATAACGATACGTGCTGACGGTTTTCGGCGACAGATGCAGGCGATCGGAAATCTCCTGCGTCGAATAGCCTTTGGTGACCATCAGCATGACCTGCGTCTCGCGCTGCGAGAGCTGGTCGAACGGCGACGCGCCGCTCGGCCCCTTGACGAGGCTGGCCGCGAGATTGCCGGCGACATCGGCGGCGACGTAATGACCGCCGCCGTGCACGCGACGAATCGCCGCGACGACCTCCTCGGCCGCCGAATCCTTGCTGATGTAGCCGGCCGCGCCGGCCGCCAGCATGCGGCTCGGATACGGCTCCTCCAGATGCATCGACACGACGATGACCTTGATCGCCGCGTTGCGCTGGATCATGCGTCGCGTCGCCTCCAGGCCGCCGATACCCGGCATGTTGATGTCCATCAGCACGACGTCCGGCGCCTGGTTGCGAACCAGCTCCAGCGACTCCTCGCCGCTGCTCGCCTCGGCGATTACTTCCATGTCCGTGGTTTCCTGGAGCACGCGGCGCAGGCCGGCGCGGACCAGACGGTGATCGTCAACCAGCATGATTCGGATCATTGCGACTCCCGGGGGATGCCTCATGATAGTACTTGTCGTACAGCACATGACAGCATTGGCGCACAGCGAAGACGCTGAACGGCCATTCCCGGGCGACGGGAAGCGGTTGCGGGAATAAAAAAGGGCCGCTGTTGCCAGCGGCCCTGATCTCTCGATCACGAAGACTCACGACGCTGGGATCTCAGCCGCGCGGGA
>DASSVA010000064.1:0-25314 GCA_035706385.1 Solimonas sp.
GCGGCGCAACGGCCTCAACGCCGAGGTCTGGATCGCCGCGCAGGCGATGACGACCGATACGACGAAAACCTTCGCGGCGCGCGACATGCGCGAGGTCGTCGGTTTCGGCATGGCGAAGGAGGCGGCGCGCCAGGCCTATGAGGCGGCCGGCATCGGCGCCGGCGATGTCGACGTCGTCGAACTGCACGACTGTTTCGCGCACAACGAACTGATCAGTTACGAAGCGCTCGGCCTGTGCGCGGAAGGCGATGCCGAGAAATTCGTCGAGGACGGCGACAACACCTACGGCGGCCGTTACGTCACCAACCCGTCCGGCGGTCTGCTGTCGAAAGGCCATCCGCTCGGCGCGACCGGCCTTGCGCAGTGCACGGAGCTCGTCCATCAGTTGCGCGGCACCGCCGGCGCACGACAGGTCGACGGCGCGCGCGTCGCGCTGCAACACAATCTCGGACTCGGCGGCGCCTGCGTGGTGACGATCTACCGGAACGGTCGCTGACGCGCGCGTCGCCGTCCGGCCGGACCGCGGCGTGGCGTGCTGATGATGTGAAGATGCCGCGCCGGGCCAAGACCCGCCGGCGCGGCTCAGTCGTCGGATTCGGCGCCCGGTTTCATCGCCTTGAAGCGGCCCGACAGCTCGCTGAGCGGCGTACCGAGAATCTTCGTCACCGACAGTTCGCTGATCGGCGTGTTGAGCAGCTTGCGCACCGGCAGTTCGCCGACCGGCGTATTGAAGATGTCGCGCAGGCGCTGGCCTTTCTCGACCTTCGGCGTCGGCTCGACGAGCGGCGCTTCGTCCTGCATCTGCGCCTGCAGCCTGGCCTGCTCCTGTTGCAGCAGGCGGTAGCGCTCGCGCGCGTGCAGCTTGGCGAGATCGCGCGCGGCCGGCGAGATGTCGGTGATGCGCTGCTTCTGGCTCGGCGGCGCCCATGCCGGCCGCGCGTCGAGCTTGACGACCGGGTAATAGAACAGCGACGGATCGGCTTCCGACGCCGGCCGCGTGAAATAGACGTCGCCGCCGAGACCGGCCTGCGTCGCGAGGAAGTTGGTCGCGCCGCCGAGGCCCTTGCCGCGGTGATAGCCGTCGATCGAGACGATCACCAGCGTCTGGTCGTTCTCGAGATCGGGCTTGACGACCGGCCGCAGGCTGCCCCAGCCGCGGAAGAACACCGGGATGTTCCAGGTGCGCGCCGCCTTCTCGATGTTGCGAATCCACATCGGATGCGGCGGCCGCGCCTTCTCGCCGCGTTCGCCGCCGATGATGATGAGATCCGGCTTCGGCGTATGCGTCAGCGGCTCGTCGAGCGGCAGCCAGAAACGCTCGCCGTTCTGCTGCGTGCCGCCGTACGCCTGCACGATGCCGCGCAGCGGCCAGAGGATGTCGCCGGACCACAGCTCGATCTTCTCGATGTCGATCGGCCCGAGCACCGGCTCGAAACGGATGACGCGGAACGCCGCCGGCGTCTCGAACAGATACGGCGCGCGCTTGCGATAGGTCTCGCCGTCCTCGACCGAGACGCCGATGCGGACGTTGGCGAGCGGCCACTTCGGCCGCGGCCGGCTGCCCGGCGTGTTCGGATAGCTGGACAGCGCCAGCAGGTAATCGCGCTGCCGCTCGGCGTGCTTCGTGAACCAGTAGAACAGCACGTCCGGGCGCGACGCGATCGTCAGGATGATGTAATCGATCTGCTCGTCGCTGATCGACTCGTCGAACAGGTCCGAGCCGGGCGCGACGACGACGTGGTCTTCGCGCGCGAAACTGCGGACGCGGCCGATTTCGGCCTGCTGGAGCGCCGGCGGCTGCAGGGTCTTGCTCGTCGGCCGGCCGTTGCGGCGCAGCCAGTCGTTGTGCAGCTGCAGGCCGACGCAGTGCTCACAGCCCGACGAGACCGGCCGGCAGCCCATCACCGGATACCACGGTTTCTCGTCGCCCAGCACCTCGTACAGCAGCGCAGCGGTGCGCTGTGCAGCGTCCAGGTCGATGAATTGAAACGACGAATCCGAACTCATGGTTGCGTACCGCACTCCCGATGGGCCGAGTCTAGAACGAAAATGCCTTGTTTGGTGCGTCCAGTATGGATTTCCTATCGCCAGACGGTCGGGATTTTCCCTACCCGGCAGCGACTGGCCGACCAACGGCCGTCACAGCGGTCGGCCGGGCCGCAAACCGTCGATTTTTACATACTGTCATTTTTTGTGCCGGCGCGTCCCGTCCGGACGCATGAGCCGCGGCCCGCAACCGCGTTCGGGGGCCGCGTTTCAGGGCCGCCAGTTCGCGTGGCTTTCCCAGAACGCGACGCTGCGCCGGTAGGCGTCAGGGTCGAGCGGCACGCCGGACCCGCCTTCGCCGACGCCGAGCGCATTGCGCATCATCGTGATCGGCGCCATCGGGATTTCCTCGGGCGCGGCGGTGTACAGGCAGCCGACCACGCCCCAGTCGGCGTCGATCGGCGTGCCTTCCTTGCGCATCTGCTCGCGGCTGTAGACGATCGCGATCAGGTAATCGGCGACCGGCGCGTCGACGCCCTCGAACCAGCGCACCAGCACCGGCAGCTCGCGCTTGTTGCGCGCCTCGTACGCCGAGCGCAGCAGGTGGCGGTTGCCGTCCGTGATCGGCACGGTCAGACAGCGCGTCGACGTCCAGTTGCGATGGACGTGCAGCTTGCAGAACGGCGCGTAGCCGTCGAGCACTTTCAGCGGCGCGCGCGTGTTGAGATGGCGCTCGAACGATTCGGGCGTCGCATCCTGGATCGTGTTGCGGCGGCCGTCCTTCGGAAACAGGCGCGCGCGCGCGAACGGCGTGAGGACGATGGTCATTGCGGCACGGTCGCGCGCGGCTCAGCGGCCCTGGAAGTTCGCGTCGCGCCGTTCGAGGAACGACTGCACGCCTTCTTTCGCATCTTCGCTTTTCATCACCGAGATCATGTCGTCGAACAGCGTCGCGGTCGCGGCGCGCTCGCCTTCGAGCGCCGCCAGCCGCGTCGCCTTCAGCACCGCCTGCACGCCGAGCGGCGCGGCGCGGGCGATCCGCTCGGCGATCTCGCGCGCCTTCGCGTACTGCTCGCCGGCCGCGACGACTTCCTGGACGAGGCCGAGGCGATGCGATTCGGCGGCGGTCCAGGTGTCGCCGGTCAGCAGGTAGCGCTGCGCATTGGCCCAGCCCATCTGCTGCGGCAGACGCAGCGTCGCGCCGCCGCACGGATAGATGCCGCGTTTGACTTCGAGCATCGCGAACTTCGTGTCGTCGGCGACCACGCGCACGTCGGTGTTCAGCATGATCTCGACGCCCCAGGTGTAGCAGTAGCCCTGCGCCGCGAACACGATCGGCTTGCGGCAGCGCGGCCCCTGCAGGCAGAACGGATCGAGCGCCGGCGCCTGCAGCGGGAAGCCCTTGCCGCTGCCGAAGATCGGCGCCCACAGATCGAGCTCGATGCCGGCCGTGAAATGCTTGCCCTCGGCGTGCAGCACGCCGACGCGCAGCTGCGGATCGCGGTCGAGTTCGGCATACGCAAGGCCGAGATCGTGATACATCGCCGGCGACAGCGCGTTGAGCTTCTCCGGACGATTGATCCGGATGTCGAGCAGATGACCGTCACGGCGGACTTCGATATGGGACACGGCGCGCCTCCTGGTGAAAGGGCGCCACGATACACGGACCGCCGTCCGCGCGGCAGCGCTACGCGGCGCTGTAGCCGCCGTCGACCGGCAGCGCCGCACCGGTGACGTACGCCGCCGCGTCCGAACACAGCCAGACGACCGTCGCGGCGACCTGCTCGACCGTCGCGAGCCGTTTCAGCGCCGTGCGGTCGAGACCGGCTTGCAGCGCTTTGGGCGTGAACACCGACGCTTCGCCGACGGTCAGTGCGGTCTCGACGTAGCCGGGACAGATCGCGTTGACGCGGATGCGGTGACGGCCGTATTCGAGCGCCGCCGCGCGCGTCAGGCCGATCACGCCGTGCTTCGACGCGCAGTACGCCGCGCCGCCGACCGCGCCGACCAGACCCATGATCGACGCGGCATTGACGATCGCGCCGCCGGCCGCCTTCATCGCCGGCAATTCGTGCCGCATGCAATGGAAGACGCCACCGAGATTGATGTCGAGCACGCGCTGCCATTCGCCGGGTTCGCAGTCGGCGGTCAGCGCCGGACGCGCGACGACGCCGGCGTTGTTGAACGCGGCGTCGAGGCGGCCGTATTGCGCGAGCGCGGTCGCGACCATCGCCGCGCAGTCGCCGTCGCGACGGACGTCGCTCTGCGCGAACACCGCGTCGCCGCCGGCGCCGGTGATCCGCGCGACCGTTTCGCGGCCGCCGCGCTCGTCGACATCGGCGACGAGCACCGCATGACCGTGCGCCGCGAACGCGAGCGCCGTCGCGCGGCCGATGCCGGCCGCGGCACCGGTGACGAGCGCGACGCGGCGCTCAGCGCCGCTCACGCGCGCAACCGTTCCGCGACGCTGCGCCCGTCACGAATGGAAATTCCAGCTCAGCGTCACGCCGACCGTGCGCGGCGACGCGTACAGCGAGTTCGTCGCGAAATCGGTTTCGAAGCGATTGATGTAATAGACCTCGTCGGTGAGGTTCTGGCCGAACACCGACAGCCGCACGTCGAGCGGCGCGAACAGATAGCTGATGCGGCCGTTCAACAGGTGATAGCTCGGCTGCCTGCTGGTGTTCTGCGTATCGAAGTAGTAGCCGTCGTTGTAGCTGTAATCGAGGCCGATCTCGAGCATGCCGCCGGGCACTTCGGTCGCATAGTTCGGACCGATCGTGAAGCTGTATTTCGGCGTGCGCACGGCATCGTTGCCGGCGAAGTCCTGCGCCGGGCCGAGCGTCAGCGAACCCGGCCCGAAGAACAGGCCGGTCACCGGATTGAAGCCGCTGCCGTCGGGGAACGACAGGTACTTGGCGTCGAGATAGGAGCCGGCGAGTTTCAGCACGAAACCCGGCAGCATCTCCGGGAACATCTGCCAGGTCGCGTCGAAATCGACGCCCTTGATCCGCGCCTTGTCGGCGTTCACGAGGTTCTGCGCGCCGCCGCTCTGCAGCGAGACGATCTGCGTCTGCAGATTCTTGATGTCGTTGATGAAGCCCGCGATGCTGTAACGCAACGAGCCGTTCAGCAGCGTGCCCTTGTTGCCGATTTCGTACGCGGTGACGGTTTCCGGCTTGACGTAGCGCGGCTTGGTGTAGATCGCCGGCATGTTGTACGTGCCGCTCTTGCTGGCGCGCGAACCGGTGATGTAGAACAGCTGCCCGTCCCACGGCTTGAAGTCGAGCGTGAGCTTCGGCGAGAAATCGTCGCGTGTCGTGCTTTCGAGTCCGAACGGCAGCAGCGTCAGCGGCCCGGCCGAAGTCGTCAGCGTGCTGTCGGCCTGCGTGGTGCCGCGCCTCTCGTGCTGCACGCGCGCGCCGAGCGTGATGTCGAACCAGTCGGTCGGATAGAACGTGGTCTGCAGGTACGCGGCTTTCGCCTCGGTCTCCAGCGTGCTGAACAGCGTCAGCTGCACGCCGCTGGTCGGCAGCGGCAGGCCCGGCGGCAGCAGCGCGAGGATGCCGTTGAGCGCGCTGAGCAGGCCCGGCGGCAGGAACAGCGGATTGCTGCCGGAACCGACGCCGAAGATCACCGGGTCATAGCCGGCGTCCGACTTGAAGTAGTACAGGCCCGCCGTCAGCTCCATCCAGTCCGGGAAGATGCCGCCGTGCTTCGACAGCAGCTGCAGTTCACCCGACGTCACTTTCGAGAACTGGTTCGACGCGTGGAAATAGACCAGCGGCTGCTTCGACGAGTCGAAGTCGTAGGTCAGGTCGGTATGCACTTCCTGGTGACTGCCGAGCAGCTTCACGTCGAACCATTCCGGCATCCACGCGATCTGCCCGTAATACAGATCGCTGTCGGCCTTCAGCGACGGGTTGTAGTCGATGCTGGCCTCGCCGGGCGCCGCCGTGCGGATGCCGAGCAGCGCGCCGAGCGGCTTGGGATTCTCGACCGTGTTGACGATGCTGCCGGGCCCCTGCGAACGCGTCAGCAGCGTGCTCGCCGTGATGCTGAACTCGTCGACCGGCTGCCATTCGAGGTGCACGTCGAGACCGCGGCTCTTGTCCTGGTCCAGTTCGTCGAGCTTGGCGTCGTCGGCGAGCTTGTAATACGAGTCCGCGCGCTTGTAGAGACCGGATACGCTGGCACGCAGGCCGCCGAACAGCGGACCGGCGACGAAGAATTTCCCTTCGCGGTCGTTGTAGCTGCCGCCGGTCAGATCGATGTTCGCTTCGTACGAATCGCTCGGCTTCTTGGTGACGATGTTGATCGCGCCGCCGGTCGCGTTGCGGCCGAACAGCGTGCCCTGCGGCCCTTTCAGCACTTCGATGCGTTCGAGCTTGACGAACTCCTGCGCGAGACCGTGCGCGAACGGCAGATAGACGCCGTCGATGTAGGTCGCGACGCTCTGGTCGGCGGTCGGCTCGAACGCGTCGCTGCCGACGCCGCGGATATAGACCAGCGAATAGCCGACGAGGTTGTTGTACGTCAGGCCCGGCGTGATCGTCGCGAGCGCGGTCGGACTAGTGACGCCGCGCGCTTCGAGTTCGTCGCCGGAGAACGCGGAGATCGAGATCGGCACGTCCTGCAGGTTTTCCTCGCGCTTCTGCGCGGTGACGACGATCTCGGCCATCACGCGGCTCGGATTGGCGACGTCGTCGACCGCGACCGGCGGCGGCGCATCGTCGCCGACCGGGATCGTCGGCAGCGGCGCGGTTTCTGCGCTCGCCGCTTCGCCGGCATCCGCCGGCGCATCGGTCGTCGCGCTCGTATCGGTCGTCGCATCGACCGCCGCCGGCGCGGCCGCATCGGCGGCGGCTTCATCCGGCGCGAGGTTCGTGTCCGGCAGCGTCGACATCGCGTCGCCGTCGGCGAGCGCGGCATCGTCGACGACGGCCGCATCGGCCTGCGCCTGCGACAGCGCCGGCAGGCTCATCGACAGCGCCGCAACGCCTATCAGTCCACGCAGAAGGTTGTTCATCGACGGCTTCTCCCTGATTCTTCGACTCGCCGGAGGCTCCGCCTTTGATCGGCGACGGTCTCCGGACGTCTGTTTTGAATGCGCCGCGACGGCGTGCGGCGATTCCACCACCTGTCATCGCGAGGCTAAGCGTGGCAAGCGGAGGCGTATTGATCCGGTCCGACAAATGCGTCACATGTCGCGACTGCCGATCCGCAGCCGATCGACGCGCGGCTATTGCGCGGTGTAGCCGCCGTCGGCCGCGAGCGCGTGGCCGGTGATGAAGCTGGCCTTGTCCGAGCACAGCCAGATCGCCGCGTCGGCGATTTCCGAAGGCTCGGCGATGCCGTGCAGCGGCGCGAAGTTCGACAGCCGCTCGCGGATCGCCTCGCTCATGTTCATCGCCGCTTCGACCATCGCGCTGCGCGTGACGCCGGGACACAGCGCGTTGACGCGGATGTTGGACTTCGCGTACTGCAGCGCCGCCGCCTTGGTCAGACCGATCACCGCGTGCTTGCTCGCGGTATAGCCCTGCAGGATCGGCTCGGCCTGACTGACCAGCCCCTGCACCGAGGACATGTTGACGATCGCGCCGCGACCGCGTTTCAGCATCTGCGGAATCTGATGCTTCATGCACAGGAACTGGCTGACGAGGTTGACGTCGAGAATGCGGCGGAACACCGTTTCGTCCCAGGCCGCGTCGTCCGGGTCGGTGATGCCGGCGTTGTTGAACGCGCAATCGAGTCCGCCGAACGTCGCGACGGTCTGCGCGACCAGCGCTTCGACATCGGCGGCTTTCGAGACGTCGCCGACCACCAGCAGCGCGTCGCCGCCGGATTTGCGGATCAGCTCGACCGTCTGCGCGCCGCTGTCGCGGTTCAGATCGGAGACCGTGACGCGCGCGCCTTCGGCGGCGAAGCCGAGCGCGGCAGCGCGACCGATCGCGCCGCCGGCGCCGGTGACGATGACGACCTTGTCCTGGAACGACGCTGCCATGTCCGGCTCCCGTTTTTCGATGAATGCGTACGCGCGATGAAAATCCGCTGTCAGGCGCCGTAGCGGCCGATCATGCGGCCGTAGCTCGGATCGTCGCGATCATGGCGGCCGCGCACATTGAGCTGCGCGTACAGGCCGGTCTCCCATTGCACGGTCGCCGCGCCGTTCTGGTTCCAGTCGTGGATGAACAGCCGCCGCGCGATCCGCCATTCGCCGTTGCGCCGCTCGAACTGGTCGGCATAGCGGCCGCCGACGACCATCTCCGTCTGGCCGCCGCCTTCGGCATCCATCAGGTGATAGGCGACGACATAGGTCTCCGACGACGCGCGGTCGCCGTCGATCTCGATCAGCGTGTTGCTGATGCTGTGCATTGTCAGTTTCATCGTCTTCAGCATCGGCACGATGAACTCGGCGAAGTCCCAGGCCTTGCCGTTGAACAGCCCGTGTTCCTCGATCGCGTCGGGCCAGTACGCGGACTTCAGCAGTTCCTTGTCGCAGCGGTCGATGCCGCGGCAGTAGATCGCGAGCAGTTTCTGGATTTCCAGATGGTCCCAGAGCGTCTGCAGTTGCGTGGCGTTCATCGTCTCTCTCCGCGGCGTGATCGTGGGCGGCGTTCGCACGCGATGCTCAGATGCGGTCGAACGTCAGATACAGCTCGCGCGGACCATACGCGAAGAAATGCGGATCGCGCACGACGCTCGCCTCGCCGCGCGCGAGCCGGATGTTGCGCATCCGCGCGAGCAGCTTGGCGATCGAGATGCGGATCTCGGCGCGCGCGAGGCGGTTGCCGACGCAGGTATGGACGCCGTAGCCGAACGTCAGATGTTGCATCGCATTCTTGCGCTCGAGGTCGATCGCGTCGGGATCGCCGAAATGCGCGGCGTCGCGGTTCGCGGCGCCCCATTGCAGCACGACGACCGAACCTTTCGGCACTTTCACGCCGGCGATCTCCATGTCGTGTTTCGGCTCGCGGAACAGTTTCTGCACCGGCGCGTCGAGCCGCAGCACTTCCTCGACGAAACGCGGGATCAGCTCCGGCTGTTCGCGCAGCCGGTCCTGGAACTGCGGCTGTTCGACGAGCCGCAGCATCGCGTTGGCGATCGCATTCGCGCTCGAATCGTTGCCGCCCGCCATCACCTGCTCGCACAGCGCGGCGATTTCCTGCAGCGACAGCTGGCGGCCGTCGACGCTGGCGTTGGCGATGTCGCTGAGCAGGCAAGGCTTCGGATGCTCGCGGTATTCGCGGGCTTTCGCGGCTGCGTACTGGTGCAGTTCGCAGATGATGTGCGCGAGTTCGAGCTGGCGTTCCTCGCCGTTCGACTGGTCCTGATTGGCGATCACCGCGTCGGTCCAGCGTTTCAGGCGCGGCAGGTCCGAGCGCGGCATGCCGAGCAGATCGGTCAGCACCGCCTGCGGAACGATGCCGGCGAAATCGCTGCGGAACTCGATCTCCGGCCTGCCGATGAACCGGTCGATCATCTCGTCGACGATGCCTTCGAGGTGATCCTCCATCTGCTGCACGCGCGCCGGCATGAACGCCTTGTCGACGAACGAGCGATGGAACTTGTGTTCGGGCGGATCGCCGACGACCAGCAGCGGAATCTGCGGAAAGCCCTCTTCGGCGAAGATCCGATCGACCTTGTCCTGCACTTCGGACTTCTGCTTGCACATCAGGATGCCGGTGAAGCTCGACAGATTGGTCGTGTCGGCCGTCAGCTTGCGCACCAGCTCGTAATCGCTGACGAAATACCAGCCGGTCGCCGGATCGACGAAGACCGGCCCGGCGTCGCGCACCTTGCGATACGCCGGAAACGGGCACTTCTGAATCTCCGGATCCATGAAGCTGATCGCCTTGTCCACTGCCGCCACTCCTGTTGCGTTTGCGTCGGTCCCGGCTAGCGCCGGGCGTTCGGTGCGTCGCGCAGAAATTCGCGCAGGCGCCGATGGAAATTGCTGATCGCGCGCTCCTGCACCGGATTGGTCCGCGACCCGGCGAACGCGCGCGATTTGAGTCCTTTCTGCACTTCCGCGAGATTCGAGAAATCCTGGCGGAAGATCAGCGGCCATTCGCCGTCCTGCCAGTCGCGGTAGAACTCGCGCTTGAGCGGCGGCGCCTTGCCTTCGCCGTAACGCTGCAGCGACCAGACGTCGAAGATGCAGCTCTCCGGGTCGTTGCCGTTCGGCCGCGCCCGGTACCAGAGCACGCCGTCGACGAAACCGTGAAGATAGATCGTGTTCGGGAACACGTGCCAGTCCAGCTTCGAGTTCTCGATGTATTCCGGCGTCAGATCGGCCGGCCAGCCCGAGCCGTCGGCGGCCGCCGCTTCGAGCTGGAACTGCACCCATTTGCCGAGCACTTCGATCGGCTCGGTCGTCGCCGGCACTTCGGTGCGCAAGCGCTGCGCGGCGTTGAAGTTGCGCTCGGTGACCATCGCCTTGAGATCGCGGTTGAACGTCTCGACGAATTCGAGCACGAAGTTGCGGAAGTCCGGTTCGTCCTTCGGCGGCAGCCGCGGCGAACGGCTCAGCGGCAGCGCGCCGGTCGCCGGATACCACATCGCCGCGTGGCGGCCGAAACCGTCGCTGTTCGAATAGTCGTTGGTGAACGGCAGCAGCTGATGATGCGTCTGCTGGACGTGATAGAACTCGTTGAAGAATTCGAGGATGGTCTTCCAGTTCGCCGGCATGATCGCGGTCTTGTACCAGCGAAAGCGCAGCTTCTCGAACTCGAACTTCGCGCAGTAGTCGTCGACCGGCCGCAGGAAATCGGCGAGCGGCTCGCAGCCCGGATCCATGTTGATGAACACGAAGCCGCCCCAGGTATCGACCTTGACGCTCTTGAGGTGGATGTCGTCCTGGTTCAGGCAGTCGCCCCAGTCGTGGCGATCGACGACCCGGGTGTTCTCGCCGTCGAGATCGTATTGCCAGCCGTGGAAACGGCAGACGAAATGCTGTGCGCTGCCGCAGCCCTGCGTCAGCCGCCGGCCGCGATGCGGGCAGACGTTGTGATGCGCCTTGATCGTGTCCTTGCCGGTGCGGACGATGATGATCGACTCGTCGACGATGTCGTAGGTGACGTAATCGCCGATGTTGGGAATCTCCTCCAGACGACAGGCGAGCTGCCAGACGTACGGCCACAGATGCTCGGCTTCGAGCCGCGCGAATTCGGGGCTGAAGTAGGCGTCCTTGGGAATGAAGTCGTCACGGACTTCATCGGGAGAAAACGATTGTTTTGTCATCGATGGACCCCTGCTGGCCCGAGCTCGTCTCACGAGAGACGAAGGTAGAGAGCGGATTCCGCGTCGTCTTGATGTGATGCGACAGATGCCAAACACCGGACGACGCGACCTGAGACGCGCATGTCGCGTTCACGACAGATAGCGCGCGAGCTGGTGTTCGCGATCGGCGAGCAGGCGTTCGCCGACCAGCGCGCGCAGCAAGTGACGGCCGACCGCGTATTCGCAGGTCATGCCGATGCCGCCGTGCAGGTGCACGGCGGTGCCGGCCACCCATTTCGCCACCTGCTGCGTCTTGATCGCGCAGCCGGCGACCGCGCGCACGCGCTGCGCCGCGTCGTCCGTGCCGTGCGCGGCGATCGCGCGATACAGCAGCGAACGCGCACTGTTCGCTTCGATCGACATCTCCGCGACCGTGTGCTGCAGCGCCTGGAATTCGGCGAGCGGCCGGCCGAACTGCTTGCGCAGCCGCAGATATGCCGCGGTCTGCCGCACGGCCTGGTCGATGCCGCCGATCAGGTCGGCGCACAGGCAGATCGTCGCTTCGTCGAGCGCCGCGTCGAGCGCCGACGGCGCGGCGTCCGGCAGCGCGAGCGGCGCGCCGGCGTCGACGGCAGCGAATTCGAAGTCGGCGACCGGCAGGCCGTCGACCGCCGCGTAGACACGCCGCCGCACGCCGGCGGCCCGCGCGTCGACGACGAACAGCGCCGGCCGCGCGTCGCTGCCGATCGCCGCCGTCACCAGCAGCCGATCGGCCTGCGCGCCGCCGGCGACCAGCGTCTTGCCGCCGCTGATCCGGTAGCGGCCGTCCGCGGCGCGTTCGGCGCGCGTCGCCGGCGACGAAAGCTCGTACCGGCGCGGCGCTTCGTACGCGGCGAGCGCATACCGCTGCGTGCCGTCGGCGAGCGCGGAAAGAATCGCCGTACGCGCCGCAGCGGCCGGGCAGCGCGCGACGACGCGCGCCGGCAGCACCGCGCCGGCGACAAACGGCGCACGCGCGAGCGCGGCGCCGATTTCCTCGCAGACGATCGCCAGATCGACGAGACCCGCGTCGAGTCCGCCGTCCGCCTCGGGCACCGGCATCGCCAGCCAGCCGAAATCGGCGAACTGCCGCCAGTCGCGCGTATCGTCGTCGGCATCATCGCCGGCGTTCTCGAAATAGCGCCGCACGCTGTCGCGCAACAACACCTGTTCCTGGCTCGGGCGGAAGTCCATGTCGTTCGTCGCTCAGGCGCGGAACAGCGTGTTCCAGATGATGCTGCGCTGGATTTCGTTGGCGCCGCCGAAAATCGTCGATGCGCGCCAGTACAGGTATTGCGTCGCGCGGCCGACCGCGAGCGGATCGGCGCCGGCCGGCAGCGGCGGCGCGTCGTCCGGCGCGAAGCGCGCCGCCGCGTCACGGCCGACGATTTCCATTTCCAGGTCGGCGGCGCGCAACAGATATTCCGAACCGCGGATCTTCAGCGCCGATGCCGCGGCGTCGAGCGCCGCGCCTTGCTCGCCGGCGACGACGCGCAGCGCCGACCATTCGAGCGCGTCGACGTCGATCTCCAGCAAGGCATGCGCGCGCCTGAACTGCGCGCACGCCGCCGCCGACGCGCCGCGCGCCGGCGCCGCGTCGATCAGCCGCACGATCCGCAGCAGATGGCGCTTGAGCATGCCGACATAGGCGTTGTGCGTGCGCTCGTTGCCGAGCAGGAAGCGCGCCTGCTGCCAGCCGCTGTCCGGTTCGCCGACGAGATTGGTCGCCGGCACGCGCACGTCGTCGAGAAACACTTCGTTGACGGTGTGGTCGTGGTCGATCGTCGCGATCGGCCGCACCGTCACGCCCGGCGCGTCCATCGGCAGCAACAGCATCGACAGTCCGGCCTGCGGTTTGACGTCGGCGTCGGTGCGGCACAGGCAGATCATGTAATCGGCCATGTGCGCGGCGGTCGTCCAGGTTTTCTGGCCGCTGACGACGTAGTCGCCGCCGTCACGCACCGCGCGCGTGCGGACGCTGGCGAGATCGGAGCCGGACTGCGGTTCGGAGAAGCCCTGGCAGAACCACAGATCGCCGCGCAGGATCGGATCGAGGAAGCGCCGCTGCAGTTCCGGCGAACCGAAACGGCACAGCACCGGCCCGACCATCGACAGCGCGATCAGGCTGATCTCCGGCGCGTTGGCGATGCCGCATTCGACATCGAAGATGTATTTGCGGATCGCGTTCCAGCCGGTGCCGCCGAATTCCTTCGGCCAGTTCGGCGCGACCCAGCCCTTGGCGTACAGCGTGCGCTGCCAGTCGGCGACCTCGGCGCGCGACAGATGAAAGCCCTGGCTCTCGCGGCGCGCGAGCCCGGCCGGCAGATGATCGCGAAGAAACCCGCGAACGTCGTCGCGGAACGCGAGATCTTCGGCACTGAACGCGAGATCCATCGCCGCCTCAATCGAGCGCGAACGACTGCGCGCGCTGCCGCAGCTGGTCCTTGCGGACCTTGCCCGACGGCGTCTTCGGCAGTTCGTCGACGAGCGCGATGTATTCGGGCGTCTTCTGCCGCGCGAGCCCGGCTTCGCCGACCAGCCGCGCGACTTCCGGCAGGTCGATCGTCTCGCCGTCGCGCGGCACGACGAACGCGCAGATCGCCTCCGACGTGCGGCGGCTCGGCATCGAGACGACCGCGACTTCGACGATCTTCGGCGAGCGGTACAGCACGTCCTCGATCTCGCGCGCGCTGATGTTCTCGCCGGCGCGGATGATCAGATCCTTCTTGCGGCCGGTGCAGATCAGCTGATCGCCTTCGACGAGCCGGCCGATGTCGCCCATGCGGAAATAGCCTTCGTCGTCGTAGGCGTTGTCGTTGTCCTCGGCGCGCGCATAGCCGAGCGCCATGCTCGGTTCGCGCGACAGAATCTCGCCTTCCTCGCCCGGCGGCAGCGACGCGCCGCTGACCAGATCGACGATCTTCACGTCGCACAGCAGGCGGCCGTCGGTCTCGGCGGCGAGCCGCAAGCCTTCGCGCGACGCCGGCGGACCGGTCATCGTCGGCACTTCGGTCGCGCCGAACGTGCGCCACGGCAGGCAGTTCGCGAAGCGCTCGGCCGCTTCGTAGATCAGGCTCGGCGGCACCGACGCGCCGCCGCACAGATACGATTTCAGCGAGTCGAGACCCCGCCCGCGCTGCCGCGCGACGGCGACGAGGTCCTGCAGGAATGGTGTCGCGCCGACCATGAACGCGCAGCGATGGCGGTCGATCAGATCGAACGCCTGCTCGGCGTTCCAGACGTCCATCAGCACCGCCGGCATGTCGCCGCACCACGGCATGTTCAGCGCCCACAGATAACCGCTGACATGCGTGACCGGCGACGGGCAGAAGATCGCGTCGTCGTCGCGCAGATTCATCGCCGCTTTCATCTTGATCGAGTCGGCGTGGAAACTGTTGTGCGAATGCAGGACGCCTTTCGGCCGGCCGGTCGTGCCGGACGTGTACATCAACAGCTTGACCGCGTTCGGATCGCCGGCGCGCGGCGTCACGAGCGGCTCGCTGTCCGCGAGCAGCGCGGCGAAATCGACATGCGGCGTCGCGCCCGCGCGCACGGTGATGATGCCGGGCTTCGCCGTCAGCTTCGGCGCGATGCGCGCGAGCATCGCCACGTAGTCGAACTTGCGGAACACGCCGGGCACGAACACCAGCTTGCTGCGCGACTCGTTCAGCATGTAGCCGACTTCGGCGTCGCGGTTGATCGGCACGATCGGATTGGTGACGACGCCAGCCATCGCCGCCGCGAGATCGATGACGCTGGTTTCCCACCAGTTCGGCAGCTGGAACGACACCACGTCGCCGGGCTGCAGGCCGATGCGGACGAAATGGCCGGCGAGGCGACGCGCCTGTTCGTACAGCGCGATGCAGCTGAATCGCTGTTCGCCGTCGACGAGCTGCACGCGTTGCGGATGCGCGGTCGCCCGCTCGCACGCGAAATCGGCGACCGTGCGATCCGGCCACTCGCCGCTGGCGACCGCGCGACGCGCCAGTTCGGGATTCCAGCGCGTCAGCCAGCCGCCGACGTCGCGGCGCTGCTCGACGACGCTCACGCGGTGCTCCGGCCGGCGGCGCGCGCTGGCGGACGCTGCGGTGTCGGTGTCATGGCGGCTCCCGATCGGCATTCGACGAATGGCTGTGAAGCACAGCCGATGCCGAACTCTAGGCGGCCGATCGGGAGGCGTATTGAGCTGCCGCGACAAACCTCAAACAGTTGGCGACAGCGCGCGTCGCCGCGAGCGCGTCGCGGCGCTCAGTTCATCTCGAGCGCGTCGGCGCTTTCGCGGATCTGTCGCGGCGACTTCGCGAACCAGCGCTGGCAGCTGCGGTTCAGTACCGACGATTCGCTGTAGCCGAGCATCGACGAGATCCGCGTCAGCGGCATGTCGGATTCGCTGAGGTAGCGCGCCGCGACGTCGCGCCGCACGTCGTCCTTGATCGTCTCGAAGCTCGAACCTTCTTCCCGGAGCCGGCGCTGCAGCGTGCGCGGATGCATGTTGAGCTTGGCGGCGACGTCGGCATTCGTGCAGCTGCCGCTCGCCAGCAGCCGCGTCGCGATCGCGTAGACGCGCGGCACGAGATTCAGCGACGTCGCCGGGAAGCGCGCGTCGATGTAGCTCGACGCCATCTCGTAGATCTGCGGATCCTGGTCGGGAATCGGCTGCGCGAGATCGCGGCGGTTGAAGAACACCGCGTTGAACGGCTTGCCGAACTGCACCGGGCCGTCGAAGTAGCGCTGGTAGTTGATCGACGGCAGCAACGGCTGGTGCGTGAACCAGACCTCGCGCGCGCCGAAGCTGCCGCGCGACAGCGTCAGCACCGCGTGATGCGTCAGGCCGAGCGCGTTCTCGACCGCCTGCCGCTGGTTCGGCACGCGGTCGAGCAGGATCTCGAAGCGCATGAAATGCCGGTCGCTGACGCGATCGTCCTCGATCTCGATGCGCACGACCGGGCTGTAGACCTGCAGGTGGCCGGCGCAATAACGATAGGCCTCGCCGACCGTCGTCGAATTGCGCATCGCCACTTCGAGCGGCCCGAGCGTCGCGATGCCGCCCTGGCGCGATGCCAGCCGCAGACCGAAATCCGGACACTTCAGTTCGACCGCCGTCCGTTCGAGCAGATGGATCATCGAGCGATACGAAATGAACGCGTCGATCTGCGACAGCGATTGCGGCGCGATGCGCGCGAGCTGCAACAGCCGCGCCGGATCGCCGCCGAGCTCGGTGACGACTTCCGAATACAGGCGCAGCGCCTGCACGCGCACCATGCCGTCCAGCGGTCCGGGACGACCCGTCTGTGCCTTCCTGCCCATCGCTCTCCTCCTTGTCGGCCGGCGCATCGCCGTCACCGCAGGTTTCGCGTGCCGGACATCGGGATCCGGTCGTTGATCGTCATGTCCGCATGTGTCGTCCGCGGCGGAATCGCATTTCGCCGCCAGAGCGGACCGCGTCATGACTGTCGCGTCTGGTCCGGACGATAAGCGACGCCGATACGCTTGACAAGACGATCGCCGCACACGCGATCGCGCTGTCGCATCCCGCGAAGTTTGTGTCGTATCACATCAAGACGCTCGTGCGTCGCACCGTCACTATCGATTCGCGATTGCGGCGCGGTCCTGCGCTGCGACGCCGCGCACGACGCGCCGGCGCAAGCGATCGCGACCATCACGAATGCCCGCGCGCGGGCCTGCTGCAGGAGCGTTATCGCGTGGCCTCTGAAACGACGCCGGGCTTTGTCTGGGACGACCCGCTGCTGCTCGACCGGCAGCTGACGGACGAGGAGCGGATGATCCGCGATTCGGCACGCGCGTATTGCCGGCAGCAGCTCGCGCCGCGACTGCCGGCGGCGTTCCGCAACGAGCAGACCGATCCGCTGATCTTCCGCGAGATGGGTGCGCTCGGCCTGCTCGGCGCGACGATTCCGGAACAGTACGGCGGCGCCGGTCTCAATTACGTCAGCTACGGCCTGATCGCGCGCGAAGTCGAACGCGTCGATTCGGGTTTCCGCTCGATGATGTCGGTGCAGTCGTCGCTGGTGATGCTGCCGATCCACGCGTTCGCGAGCGAAGCGCTGAAGCAGCAGCATCTTCCGAAGCTCGCGCGCGGCGAAGCGATCGGCTGTTTCGGCCTGACCGAACCGGATCATGGTTCCGATCCCGGCGGCATGGTCACGCGCGCGAAGAAAGTGCCCGGCGGCTATCGCCTGTCCGGCGCCAAGACCTGGATCACCAATGCGCCGATCGCCGACCTGTTCGTCGTCTGGGCCAGGCTCGAAGAAGACGGCCGCGATGCGATCCGCGGTTTCGTGCTCGAGAAAGGCTGGAAAGGACTGAGCGCGCCGGCGATCCACGGCAAGGTCGGACTGCGCGCGTCGATCACCGGCGAGATCGTCATGGACGACGTGTTCGTCCCCGACGAGAACCGCTTCGCCGACGTGCGCGGCCTGAAAGGCCCGTTCACCTGCCTGAACGCGGCGCGCTACGGCATTGCCTGGGGCGCGCTCGGCGCCGCCGAAGCGTGCTGGCATACCGCGCGCCAGTACGTGCTCGACCGCAAACAGTTCGGCCGGCCACTCGCCGCGACCCAGCTCGTGCAGAAAAAACTCGCCGACATGCAGACCGAGATCACGCTCGGCCTGCAGGGCTGCCTGCGGCTCGGCCGCATGAAGGACGAAGGCACCGCGGCGCCGGAGATCACGTCGATCATGAAGCGCAATTCGTGCGGCAAGGCGCTCGACATCGCGCGCACCGCGCGCGACATGCTCGGCGGCAACGGCATTTCCGACGAGTTCGGCGTCGCGCGTCATCTCGTCAATCTCGAAGTCGTCAACACCTACGAAGGCACGCACGACGTGCACGCGCTGATCCTCGGCCGTGCGCAGACCGGCATCGCCGCGTTCTGACCGTCATGGATACCACTGGCTACCAGACGCTCGCATTGCATCGGGACGGCGCCGTGCTGACGCTGACGCTCGACCGGCCCGAGGTCATGAACGCCGCCAATGCGCAACTCGAAATGGAGTTGTGCCGCTTCTTCACCGAGGTCTCGCACGACGCGCAGGTCCGCGTCGTCGTCGTCACCGGCCAGGGCAAGGCGTTCAGCGCCGGCGGCGACTTCGCGTACATCGGCGAGATGATGGAACATCCCGAGCGCTTCCTCGACGCGATGCCGTATTCGAAGCGACTGATCTTCTCGATGCTCGATTGCAGCAAGCCGGTGATCGCCAAGATCAACGGTCACGCGATGGGTCTCGGCGCGACGCTGGCGCTGTTCTGCGACGTCAGCTTCGCCGCCGATCACGTGCGCATCGCCGATCCGCACGTGCCGATCGGCTTCGTCGCCGGCGACGGCGGCGCGGTGATCTGGCCGCAACTGATCGGCTACAACCGCGCGAAGGAATACCTGTTCACCGGCGAGGCGCTGCTCGCGCCGGACGCCGAACGTCTCGGCCTGATCAATCACGCGGTGCCGGCCGCCGAACTCGACGCGCGCGTGCGCGCGTATGCCGGGAAAGTCGCGGCGATGCCGGCGCGCGCGGTGCAGTGGACGAAAGCGTCGATCAACATCGGCCTCAAGCAGCTCGCGCATTCGATCATGGACGCGTCGATCGCGTACGAGGCGCTGTCGAACGCGACGCACGATCATCGCGAAGCGATGGACGCGCTGCGCGACAAGCGCAAGCCGCAGTTCACCGGCAACTAGCGATGTCCGTGCTCTCACTCGCCAAGCCGGCGTTCATGCAGATCGACGAGCTCAACATCTTCGAGCGCGCCGTCGCGCGTTTCCTCGATGTGCATGCGACGCCGGCCGACACCGCGCGCTGGCGCGCCGACGGCGCGGTGCCGCCGGCGCTGTGGCGCCAGGCCGGCGACGCCGGGCTGCTCGGCGTCTCGGTGCCGGCCGAATACGGCGGCGCCGGCGTCGATTTCCGTTACGACGTGATCGTCATGGAACAGCTCGGTTACAAACACGCGCTGAACTTCGCGGTGCCGCTGCACAACGCGGTGATCGTGCCGTATCTCGTGCAGTACGGCAGCGACGCGCAGAAGCGGCAATGGCTGCCGAAAGCGGTCAGCGGCGAGGCGATCCTCGCGGTGGCGATGACCGAACCGTCGGCCGGCTCCGACCTGCAGGGCATGCGCACGACGGCGCGACGCGACGGCGACCGCTATCTGATCAACGGCCAGAAGACCTTCATCTCGAACGGCCTGCAGGCATCGATCATCCTCGTCGCGGCGAAGACCGATGCGGGTGCCGGCGCGCGCGGCATTTCGCTGTTCGTCGTCGAGACCGACAAGGTCGAAGGCTTCGAGCGCGGCCGCCTGCTGCACAAGCTCGGCCAGGAAGGCCGCGACACGACCGAGCTGTTCTTCCGCGACGTCGCAGTGCCTGCGGACAACCTGCTCGGCGGCGTCGAAGGCCGCGGCTTCGCGATGCTGATGGAAAAGCTGCCGCAGGAACGGATGGTGATCGCCTGGCAGGCGATGGCGATGATGGAAGCGGCGCTCGACATGACGGTGCGCTACGCGCACGAACGCAAGGTGTTCGGCAAACCACTGTTCGAGATGCAGAACACGCAGTTCGTGCTCGCCGATCTGAAGACGCAGGCGGCGCTCGCGAAGACGTTTCTCTATTACTGCACCGAGCAGCTGCTGGCCGGCACGCTCGACGCGGCGACCGCGTCGATGGCCAAGCTCGCCGTCACCGAGACGCAGGGCCGCGTGATCGACCAGTGCCTGCAGTTGCATGGCGGCTACGGCTACATGCTCGAGTACCCGATCGCCGAGATGTACAAGGACGCGCGCGGCTACCGCATCTACGGCGGCACCAGCGAAATCATGAAACTGCTGATCGCGCGTTCGCTGCGACCGGCATGAACCCTTTCCTTCGGACTTCCAGATGAACACGCCCGTTATCGTCGATGCGATCCGCTCCCCGATCGCGCGCGGCCGCGCCGGCGGCGCGCTCGCCGACCTGCATCCGGTCGAACTGCTCGCGCAGCTGCTGCGCGCGCTCGTCGAACGCAACCGGCTCGACCCCGGCACGGTCGACGACATCATCGTCGGCTGCGTCAGCCAGGTCGGCGAACAGTCGAACACGCCGGGCCGCACCGCGGCGCTCGCCGCCGGCTTCCCGATCCACGTGCCGTCGACGACCGTCGAGCGCAAATGCGGATCGAGCCAGCAGGCCGTGCATTTCGCCGCGCAGGGCATCGCCGCCGGCGCGTACGACATCGTCATCGCTGCCGGCATCGAATCGATGAGCCGCATCCCGATGGGCTCGGCGCGCCTCGGCCAGGACGCGTTCGGCCCGACGCTGCAGGCGCGTCACGCGCCGGGCTTCGTCTCGCAGGGCATCGCCGCCGAGCTGATCGCCGCGCGCTGGAAGATCGGCCGCGACGAGATGGACGCGCTGTCCGCCGAATCGCATCGCCGCGCCGCCGCGACGCGCGCGGCCGGCGGCTTCGCCGCCGAGATCGTGCCGGTCGAAACCGTCAACGGCTGGTTCGGCGAGGACGAGACGATCCGCGCCGGCACGACGGTCGATGCGCTCGCGCAGCTCAAGCTCGCATTCCGGGACGACGAGATCGGCGCGCGCTTCCCCGAAATCGCGTGGCGCGTCACCGCCGGCAATTCGTCGCAGATCAGCGACGGCGCCGCCGCGCTGCTGATCGTCAGCGAGCGCACCGCGACGCGTCTCGGACTGCGGCCGCGCGCGCGCTTCGTCGGTTTCGACGTGATCGCCGACGACCCGCTGATGATGCTGACCGCGCCGATCCCGGCGACGCGCCGCGTGCTCGCGAAGACCGCGCTCGCGGCATCGGCGATCGATCACTTCGAGGTCAACGAGGCGTTCGCGAGCGTGCCGCTGGCCTGGCAGCGCGAGTTCGACGTCGATCCGGCGCGGCTCAATCCGTGCGGCGGCGCGATCGCGCTCGGCCATCCGCTCGGCGCGTCCGGCGCGCGGCTGATGACGACGATGCTGCACGCGCTCGAACGCAGCGGCGGCCGTTACGGCCTGCAGACCATGTGCGAGGCCGGGGGCATGGCCAACGCGACGATCATCGAACGGCTCTAGGAGAACGATTTGCAGATCCAGGACATCGGCGCGGTCGTCACCGGCGGCGCATCGGGACTCGGCCGGGCGACCGCGCAGCGTCTCGTCGCGCTCGGCGCGCGCGTCGTCATCGCCGATCTGCCGTCGTCGGACGGCGCGGCGGTCGCCGCGCAGCTCGGCCACGGCACGCAGTTCGTCGCCGCCGACGTCACCGACGAAGCACAGATGCGTGAGGTGTTCGCGACGGCGTCCGCGCGCGCGCCGCTGCGCGTCACCGTGCATTGCGCCGGCCGCGGTGCGCCGCTGCGCATCCTCGACAAGAACGGCGAACCCGGTTCGCTGCAGACCTACGCCGGCGTGATCCAGACCAATCTGATCGGCAGCTTCAATACGCTGCGGCTCGCCGCGCACGCGATGGCCGGCAATGAACCGGTCGACGGCGAGCGCGGCGTCATCATCATGACCGCGTCGATCGCCGCGTACGAAGGCCAGATCGGCCAGATTCCGTACGCGTCGTCGAAAGCCGGCGTCGTCGGCATGACGCTGGTCGCCGCGCGCGATCTCGCATCGAAAGCGATTCGCGTCTGCACGATCGCACCCGGCATCTTCGACACGCCGCTGCTCGCGCGCGTACCGGACGAGGTGCGTGCATCGCTCGGCAAATCGGTGCCGCATCCGGCGCGGCTCGGCCAGCCCGACGAGTTCGCACTGATGGCGACGCAGATCGTCGAGAACCCGATGCTGAACGGCGAGACGATCCGTCTCGACGGCGCGCTGCGGATGACGCCGCGATGAGTGCGACAACATCCGTCGTCACGCTGCGCGTCGAAGACGCGGTCGCGATCGTCACGATCGACCGGCCCGAGGCGCGCAACGCCGTCGACCGTGCGGTCGCCGAAGGGCTCGCGCACGCAACCGCCGCCGCCGAGAACGATGCCGGCGTGCGCGCCGCGATCATCACCGGCGCCGGCGGCCATTTCTGCGCCGGCATGGACCTGAAAGCGTTCCTGCGCGGCGAAGTCGTGCGCATTCCCGGCCGCGGCTTCGCCGGCGTCACGCAGGCGCCGCTCGCCAAGCCGTGGATCGCCGCGGTCGAAGGCTATGCGCTCGGCGGCGGCTTCGAGATCGCGCTCGCCTGCGATCTGATCGTCGCCGGTGACGACGCACGCTTCGGTCTGCCCGAGGTCAAGCGCGGCCTGGTCGCGAACGCCGGCGGTCTCGTGCGGCTGCCGCGGCAGATGCCGCGGCGCATCGCCAGCGAACTGGTGCTGAGCGGCGAACTGGTCGCGCCTTCGTGGCTCGCATCGCACGGCCTGATCAATCGCGTCGTCGCGCCGGGCACCGCGCTCGATGCCGCGCTCGCGCTGGCGAAGCAGATCGCCGCGAACGGTCCGCTCGCGCTGAAAGCGAGCAAGCGCGTGATGCAGGACAGCGCCGACTGGAGCAGCGACGAGCTGTTCGAACGGCAGAACCTGATCACCGCGCCGGTGTTCGCGTCGGCCGACGCGCGCGAAGGCGCGACCGCGTTCGCCGAGAAGCGGACACCGGACTGGCGCGGCGAATAAATCCGATCGATCTGGAGCACAGCGATGCACGCGAACGAAGCCGACGGCAAGACCCTCGTCGCCATCTACCGGAAGATGGCGCTGATCAAGCACAGCGACGATCGCGTGATCGACGCGATGAAAGCCGGACGCATGCAGATGCCGTATTACTCGGCGCGCGGCCAGGAATGCATTCCGGCGGCGATCAGCGTGCTGCTCGACGATGCCGATTATCTCGTGACGATCTACCGCGGCGTGCACGACATGCTCGCCAAAGGTCTGCCGGCGAAGCTGCTGTGGGCCGAACTCGCCGGCAAGGCGACCGGCAGCTGCAAAGGCAAAGGCGGGCCGATGCACCTGACGTATCCGTCGAAAGGCTGCATGGTGACGACCGGCATCGTCGGCGCGAGCCTGCCGATCGCCTGCGGCCTCGCGCTCGCCGCGCAATTGCGCGGCGAAACGCGCGTGACGATCGCGAACTTCGGCGACGGCGCATCGAACATCGGCGCGTTCCACGAATCGCTGAACCTCGCGTCGGTGTGGAAGCTGCCGGTCGTGTTCGTCTGCCAGAACAACCGCTACGCCGAACACACCAGCTACGCCAAGGGCACGTCGTGCGAACGCATCGCCGATCGCGCCGCCGCTTACGCGATGCCGGGCGTGCGCGTCGACGGCAACGATCCGCGCGCGGTCTATCGCGTCGCGCAGACCGCGATCGCGCGCGCGCGCGCCGGCGAAGGACCGACGCTGATCGAGGCGATGACGTTCCGTTTCAACGGCCATCTGATCGGCGACATGGGCGAATACATCCCGAAAGCCGATTACGCCGCCGCGCTCGCCGCCGATCCGTATCCGCGTTTCCGCCAGCAGTTGCTCGACGACAGACACGCGAGCGCCGCCGAGCTCGACGCGATCGACGCGGCGGTGCGCGAGGAGATCGACGACGCCGAGGCGTTCGCGATGAGCAGTCCGCCGCCGGACGCGCGCGAAGTCACGCGCGACGTCTACGCCCACGACATCGCCTGAGGATCGCCATGAGCACGACACCGAAAACGCAGGCCAATCTGCTGCAGTCGCTGAACCAGGCGCTGCACGATGCGATGGAAGACGATCCCGCCGTCATCGTGTTCGGCGAGGACATCGCCGATCCGGAAGGTGGCGGCATCGTCAAGCTGACGCATGGACTGTCGACGAAGTTCGGCGCGCGCGTGCGTTCGACGCCGATCTCCGAGATGGCGTTCGTCGGCGCGGCGGTCGGCGCGGCGGTCGCCGGCTTCAAGCCGGTCGTCGAGATCATGCTGATGAACTTCACCGCGGTCTGCATGGACCAGATCACCAATCACGCCGCGAAGCTGCGCTTCATGTCCGGCGGCCAGACGCATGTGCCGATGGTGATCCGCACGATGACCGGCTCCGGCATGCAGAACGGCGGCCAGCATTCGGACTTTCTCGAAGCGTGGTTCTGCCATACGCCCGGCATCAAGGTCGTGATGCCGTCGAACCCGGTCGACGGCTACGGCCTGCTGCGTTCGGCGATCGACGATCCCGATCCGGTGCTGTTCGTCGAACATCTGCCGAGTTACTGGCTGCCGGGCGCCGCGCCCGAACGCGGCAGCCGGATTCCGATCGGCAAGGCGCGCGTGCATCGCCAAGGTTGCGACGTCACCGTGATTGGCTACAGCCGCGCGATGCACGACATTGCGCCGGTCGCCGAAAAGCTCGCCGCCGACGGCATCGCGTGCGAGGTCATCGACCTGCGCACCGTCAGCCCGCTCGACATGGACACCGTACTGACGTCGGTGAAGAAAACCGGCCGTGCGGTCGTCGTGCACGAGGCGGTGAAATCGTTCGGCGTCGGCGCGGAAGTGTCGTCGCGCATCCACGAGGCGCTGTTCCGCGAACTGAAGGCGCCGGTCGAGCGCGTCGCCAGCGCCGACAGCCCGGTGCCGTACGCGCCGCCGCTCGAAGCGGCGTTCCTGTATCGCCCCGCCGACATCGAAACCGCGATCCGCAAGACCCTCGCCTGAACCGGAACCCGTCATGAGCACCCCGATCCTGTTGCCGAAAATCGGCTTTTCGATGAACGAAGGAACGATCGCCGAATGGCGGATCGCCGACGGCGCCGAGGTGCGCCAGGGCGAACCGCTGTATTCGCTCGAATCGGAAAAGTCGGTGCAGGAAATCGACGCGCCGGCGAGCGGCCGCCTGAAGATCATCAAGCCGGTCGGCGAGGTCTGCGCGGTCGGCACGCTGATCGGCGAGATCGAGTGAGCGAGCCGCAACCGTGAGCGCGGGACCGCTGGCCGGCATCAAGGTGCTGGAGATCCAGAGCCTCGGGCCGGGACCGTTCACGGCGATGATGCTCGCCAATCTCGGCGCCAACGTACTGCGCGTCGCCAGCCCCGCGTCGCGCGCGCAGCCGCCGTTCAACCCGGTGCTCGATCGCGGCCGCTGCGGCGAGATCGTCATCGA
>DASSVA010000065.1:0-3963 GCA_035706385.1 Solimonas sp.
ATGACAGCCGTGCCGAGCACAGCTTCTTCGCCATCGCGCGTCGCGGCACCGGTACGCAGCTGCTTGCCGTACGCGACTTCCGCGACATCACGGACCGTGATCGGCACGCCGTCGCGATGCGCGACGATGACGCGCTCGATATCGGCAAGACCGGTGAGCTGGCCGGGCGAGCGGATCAGGAACTGCTCGCCGTTGCGCTCGATGTAACCGGCGCCGACGTTGGCGTTGTTGTCCTCCAGTGCCTTGACGATCCCATCGAACGTCAAGCCATACGCCAGCAGCTTCGCCGGGTCTGGTGTGACATGGAACTGCTTTTCGTAGCCACCGATCGTGTTGATCTCGGTGACACCTGGAACCTGGCGCAGCTGCGGACGGATGACCCAGTCCTGCAGCGTGCGCAGTGCGGTAGCGTCGTACGGCTGGCCATTCTCCTGACGCGCCATTGCATCGGCGTGCACGGTGTACATGAAGATTTCGCCGAGGCCGGTCGCGATCGGCCCCATCTCGGGATCGATGCCGCCCGGCATCTGGCTCTTTACCTGTTGCAATCGTTCGTTGACGAGATTGCGCGCGAAGTACAGATCGGTGCCGTCGTCGAAGATGACCGTGACCTGCGACAAGCCATAGCGCGACAGCGAGCGTGTGTACTCGATGTGCGGCAGGCCGGCGATGGCGGTTTCTACGAGATACGTGATGCGCTGCTCGACTTCGAGCGGCGAATAGCCCGGTGCGGCAGTGTTGATCTGCACCTGGACGTTGGTGATATCCGGTACCGCATCGATCGGCAGGCGCTGATAGCTCCAGATGCCGGCACCAGCGAATGCGACGACAAGGAACATCACGACCCATCGTCTGGCGATGGAAAACTTCAGGAGTGCGTCAATCATGTTGGTGCGCTCCTCAGTCGTCGTGCCCGGCTTCTTTTTTGCCGAGCTCCGCCTTCAGCGTGTAACTGTTTTTCGTCGCATAACGTTCGCCAGCGGCGAGGCCGCCGAGGATTTCGACGAATTCCGAATCACCGCGGCCGAGTTGCACCGGCTGCGGTATCACGCCATCGGCTTTGCGGACGAATACGACCGTCCGGCCTTCCACTGTCTGCAGCGCTTCGCTACGGACCGCCAGTGCTGCGCTGACTTCGGACAGCGTGATGTCGGCGGTGACGTAAAGCCCGGGCGCCCAGCTGCCGTCCGCGTTCTGGAGCAGGACGCGGGCCGTCAGCGTCTGGTTCGCGACACTGCCGAACGGGGCAACGTAAACGATCGTGCCGTCGGCTTGCCGGCCTCCATCGCCAACTTTCACACGCACCTTCTGGCCGAGCCTGACCTTCGGCAGATCGCGCGGAAACAGCGAGAGTTCGACCCACACCGTCGACAGATCGGCAACGGTGAAGAGAATCTTCTCGCCGGTCTGCTCGCCAGGATTCGCGTTGCGCTGCGTGATGACACCGGCCAGTGGCGCCGTCAGCGAGTACGTTTGCAGACTCTCGTTGCTTTCGATCGTCGCCAGCACGTCGCCTTGCCGCACGCTGTCGCCGATCTTCCTGCTCACGGCATGGATAACGCCCGGATAGCGCGCCGCGACATCGCGAACGCGTTCCGCGTTCGGCACGATGACGCCGTACAGCGGCAGCGTTTCGCGTATGCCGGCCGGGCCGGCAACGGCGAATTCGATGCCGGCGTTGCGCAGCTGTTCATCGGAAAGCTTGATGGCGTCGGGGCCGTGCCCGGCTTCCGAAGCCGGCTTCGTCGCCGTGGCGGACGATGGCGCCGAGCCACCGCAGGCCATGACCAGCACTGCGGCTGCCAGTGTGACGGCAATGGCGTTCGCCGCGGGCTTGAATGAAGTTTTCATATCGAAGATCCACAAAATTAGTTGGTGTCCGGTGCCAGCGGCGCCGCGGTCAGACGTTCGATTTCGACGCGCAAAGCCTGCGCGTTGCTGCTGGCATCGATCAGTGCCGCCCGCAGTTCGAGGAATTCACGCTGCGCATCGATTCGTTCCACGTATCCATAACGACCGCGCTCGTATGCGTATTGCGTTTCGCGCAGCGCCTCGGCAGCGCGGGGAATGACGTCGTCACGCAGCGACGTCGCCTCTTCCAGCGCCGTTCCCAGTTCGCGATGCAATTCGTAAAGTGTGGTCCTGGCCCTGATCTCGGCCGCGCGGCGGTCGGCATCGACCAGTTCGCGATTCACCTGCGCTTCGGCCACATGGCTCTGCGCACGATTGCCGCTGAACAGCGGCATCGAGAATGAGGCGACCAGCGCCTCGTCCTTGCTCGCCTGCAGCCGGCGGATGCCGGCACCGATCGTCAGATCCGGCCGACGCAAGGTTGTGGCGAGACGCAGATCCGCTTCGCGTACACGCGCTGCCGATGCGAAGCGCAGGAAGTCCGGATTGCGTTCGAGGCGCGCAACGAGCACGGCGAAGTCGCCTGCTTCCGGCAACGCATAAAGATCAGCCGCGACGCGACCCATCGGTTGTCCGTCGATGACCGGCTGCGGCGCACCCCACATCGCGGCCAGTTGCTTGCGCGAGGTATCGAGTTGCATCACGGCACGCTTCGCATCGAGGCGCGCGCGGTCGAGACCGATGTCAGCGCGATCGAGCTCGGCATGCGGGGATTTGGCCGCGTCGACGCGCGTCCTCGCACCCGCCACGGTTTGCTCGGCGAGCTTTACCGCTTCGTCCGCCAGCGCGAGTTGTTCCTGGCGTGTGGACACCGTGATGAAGCGGCGCGCGACCTCGGCGAGCACATCGAGCTGACGTGCCTGACGATCGATCTGCAACAGATCCCGCGCGGCACTGACGCTACCGATACGCGCATCGCGCTTGCCGCCAAGCTCGATCACCTGCGACAGCCCCAGCGTGATCTCGGCGCTGGCGGCGCCATGAGCCTCGCCGCTGCCGAGCATGTTCTCGACACCGAAATTGAGCTCGGTCGCGGGCCGCAGCCTGGCCTGTGCGATACGCGCATCCTGCGCGCGGAACTCGAACGCGAACGCCTGTAATTCCGGATTACCCTTGAGCGCCGCATCGATCGCACGGCGCAAGGTCAACGGCGTATCGTCCGCGGCGAAACACGCGACGGCAAAGACGGTCGCAAGGACCACGCATACGCCACGGGCGCATGCAGAAAACGACTTCATGGAAGCGCTCCCGGCACCGGCGTACAAGACGCACGGATGCTGACTGGATACCGACGCGCCCCGGCAGAGTGGCGCGGCGGCGGTGCTTACGTCAGAGGGAGAACGGGAATGGTGGCGCGCGACCCGGCGGGCGCAGGAACGGCGGCGCCGTGCGCGGCAAGGTCGCGGAAGACGGCATGCGGCTGCGGCGTTGCGCGCGAGGCAGCAGCATCAATGCAATGACGGCAATCAGGAACACCGGCAGCTCGATACCCAGCGTTCCCGATTTGGCCAGGCTGTTGTCGCCCAGCATCACGTCGTAGTCATGATGTTCGACGTCCATGCCGGCATCCGGATGCGTATCGATATCCAGCACATGCATGCTGGCGGCCGGCTCCTGGCCATCAAAGCAGAAATGCAGGTGCGCCCCACCGATGCGCACGGCCAGCAGCGTGACGCAGAGCAGCGTCAGCAGCAGTGTGCGCGGGACAGAGGGAGCCGTCATGGCAGCAGGATAACAAATCCGGATCGCGGCCGACGCGCACGCATGATTCATGGCGCGACCGGCCACGCCCGATGGGCGTCGGCAGTTCGGTCAGCGATTGGCAGATGATGGATGCGGTCGCTGTCACGCCGAGCGCGCCCACGATCGTCGCGACGACGAGGTCGGGCGCGCCGCTCGCATCAACCCCCACCCTGCTCCGCCAGACACGCGGCGAACACATCCTTCGCGCGATCGCCCGCCGCTTCCGCCGTCGCCTTCGTGCAATACGTCACCTGCGGGAAGTAGTCGCCCATCACGCTCAGCGGATCGGTGCCGAACGGCACGTTCTGG
>DASSVA010000066.1:0-15306 GCA_035706385.1 Solimonas sp.
CTCGCATACACGATCACGCTCGATGCGAGCGTGCAGCGCACGGCCGGCACGCAACTGACCGGCACGCTGACGCAACTCGACGGCTGCACGTACACGAGCGAAGAAGCCGGCGCGCAGTTCACGCTGTCGGCCGACGGCGTCGTCGAAGGCGGCGTGAAAACGCCGGCCGGCACCAGCTTCGCGCCGCTGCTGGCGTTCGCGACGACGTACAACAACAGCGCCGATCCGACCAAGTTCAACGACATCGCATTCATCTTCAACGCCGTTGGTGCACAGTCGGGCGGCACGACGACGAGCGCGTACGCCGGCGCCGGCCGTTTGCGCAACGCCGGCACGATGCAGTTCTGCGTCGACGACGCCGCCGGCTTCATGGTCTACGACGCCGGCTGCACGAACACCGCGAAGGGCTACATCACCTATAACGCCGATCGCAACGCGTACGACTATTTCGCGACCGATCCGGCCGGCAGCGCGGTCACGACCGGCGGCACGCTGAGCGGCTCGATCATCATCGGCCAGGTCGGCGCCGCGATCGTGCCGCTGCAGCTCGTGCGCGAATCGGCGACAGGCTACGGCATGCGGCTGCTGACGGCGCAGGACACGCTCGCTTCCGGCAGCGCCGACGGCGACTACACCGTCGTCGACAGCAGCGGCAGCGGCGCCACCGCAACGATCGCCGGCAGCGCGTTCACGCGCGCCGGCACGAGCGCGACGCTCGCCTACGACACGCCGGTCGCCGGCGTCGCCGAAGCCAGCGGCGCGCTCGCCGGTCATCTGATCTACGCCGGCGGCATCTACGGTTTCGTGCCGTCGGCCAGCGACGGGGCCGCATTCGAACTCGGTGTCGCGAACTGAAGCGACGGCGGCGGCCGTGCTTGCGCGGCTGCCGCAACTGCAACAAGGTAGCGCCGTGCTTGCCGACGGCGCTGCCCCGATGAAGCTGCTGATTGCCGACGACCATCCGCTGTTCCGTGCCGCGATCTCGCATGCGCTGCACGCGATGCTCGACGGCCACGCACCGATCGAGGCGTCGAGCCTGCGCACGCTCGAAGACGCGGTGCACGCGCACCCCGATCTCGATCTCGTGCTGCTCGACCTGCACATGCCGGGCGCGCGCGGCTTCTCGTCGCTGGTGTTCCTGCGCGGCGAACGGCCGGACGTGCCGGTCGTCGTGATCTCGTCGAACGATCATCCGCGGACGATCCGCCGTGCGCAGCAGTTCGGCGCCGCCGGTTTCATTCCGAAATCGGCGCCGGTCGAGCGGATGATCGAAGCGCTGCGCACGGTGCTCGACGGTGGCGTCTGGTTCCCGCCGCTCGCCGAGAAGAGCGACGAGGACGAACGGCTCGCCGCGCGGCTCGCGCAGCTGACGCCGCAGCAGGTGCGCGTGCTGATGTGCCTCGCCGACGGCCTGCTAAACAAGCAGATCGCGTACGAACTGGGGCTCGCCGAGAACACGGTGAAAGTCCACGTCACCGCGATCCTGCGCAAGCTCGAATGCCACAGCCGCATGCAGGCGGCGCTGCTGGTCAAGGCGCTGGAACCCGATCCGCCGCCGGAACGCGAGCGCGGCAGTGACGACGATTCAGGCGCTGCGGACGACGAGCCGGCTGATCAGCGCCCGTAACGCCGCCGGCCGGATCGGCTTGGCGAGAAAACCCCAGCCGGCGTCGCGCGCACGCGCCAGCAGCGCGGCGTCGCGTTCGGCGGAGATGACGATCACCGGCACCGCGCGCCGCCAGCGTGCGAACAGCGCCGGCAGGCAGTCCGGACCGTCGACCGCGCCGAGCCGGTAATCGAGCAGCAGCAGATCGGGAACGTTCCCAGGCGTCGCGGCGGCGATCGCGCCGTCGGCGTCGGCATGCAGCTCGACGCTGCCGCCCCAGGTTTCGAGCAGCGCGCGCGTCGCCTCGCGAACCCGCGCATCGTCGTCGAGGCACCAGAGTCGCAGCCCGCGCAGCGGCGAATCGTCGCCGGCCACCGGCGGCGGCATCGCGACCGCCACGCGTGCCGGATCGCCGCGCGGCACCGTCACCGAGAACACGCTGCCGCGGCCCGGCCACGAGCGCAGCGCGATGCGATGGTCGAGCAGACGCGCGACGCGCTCGACGATCGCCAGGCCAAGCCCCGCACCGCGCTCCTGCGCGTTGCGGCCGGTGTCGAGACGGCGGAATTCCTCGAAGATCAGCGCGCGCTGCGCATCCGGAATGCCGACGCCGGTATCCCAGACCTCGATGCGCACGGCGTCGACGGCGCGCCGGCAGCCGAGCACGATGCGGCCGCGCGGCGTGTAGCGGATCGCGTTCGACAGGAAGTTCTGGACGATGCGGCGCAGCAGGTCTTCGTCGGTATGGACGATCGCGCGCGTCGGCACGTAATCGAGCCGCAGGCCGCGCGAGCGCGCGAGCACGCCGAATTCGCGCGCCAGCGTGTCGAGCAGCGCGTCGAGCCGCAGGTCGCGGCGGCGCACTTCGAGCGTGCCGGATTCGAGCCGCGAGATGTCGAGCAGGCCGGCGAGCAGCGCATCCTGCGCCGACAGCGCTTCGTCGACGTTGTCGATCAGCGTCTGCGCCTCGCCGGCCGGCGCGCGATGACGCAGCGCCGAGACGAACATGCGCGCGGCGTTGAGCGGCTGCAGCAGGTCGTGCACGGCGGCCGCGACGAAACGCGTCTTGTAGAGATTGGCGCGCTCGGCCTCGCCTTTGGCCTGTTGCAGATCCTCGGTGCGCTGCTCGATGCGGCGTTCGAGCGTCACCGCCAGCGTGCGCAGATCGCGCGCGGCGTTCTTGTACTGCGTGATGTCGGCGTAACTCGTCACGAAGCCGCCGCCGGGCAGCGGATTGCCGCGGATCTCCAGCACCGTGCCGTCCGGCCGTTCGCGCTCGTGCAGATACGGCGTGCCGGCGCGCAGATGTTCGAGCCGGCGGCGGATCGCCTGGTCCTCGTCGCCGTCGCCGAGCAAACCGCGCTGCGCATTGAAGCGGAACAGGTCGGCGATCGGCCGGCCGGTCTGCATCAGCTCCGACGGGTAGCGGAAGATCTCGACGTAGCGCCGATTCCACGCGACCAGCCGCAGCTCGGCGTCGACGACGCTGACGCCCTGCGGCAGATGCTCGAGGCTTGCGCTCTGCCCGAGCGCCGCGCGTCGCGCCGCCTCGACGACGCCGTCCTGCGCGGTGCGCAGCGCCGCGGCGTGCTGCTTGACCATCTGCTCCAGCTCCTCGCGGCTGCGCTTGCGCACGCTCGCGAGCCGCATGCGGCCGTGCACGAACAGGACCAGCGACAACAGTGCCAGCCACGCGCCGGCCGCGGCGAGTCCGGCGACGCGGCCGGCGGCGCGCGCCGACGCCGTGTCGCGCAGCAGATGCAGCGTCCAGTGCTCGGTGCGCAGCGGCAGCGACTGCCAGAGCACGTCGAGCGATGCGGCGGCGCCCGGCGCCCTGAACCGCAGGCGCTGCACGCCGCCGGCGATGCGCGGCGGCGCCGCCAGTTCGAGCGCGCGCAGCGGCAGGTCGGCGTACTGGCGCGTGCGGCCGATCTGCGCCGCCTCGGCGGCGGTCAGCGGATGCAGCTCGCGATAACGCCACGGTGCGCGATTGGCGAGAAAGATCACGCCGTGTTCGTCGCTGATGAAGACGATGTCCTGGCTCGCCGCCCACTGCGCTTCGAGCTCCTGCAGATCGAGCTTGATGACGACGACACCGATCACGCGACCGGCATCGTCGTGCACGGCTTCGGACAGGAAGTAGCCGGCGACGCCGGTCGTCGCGCCGACGCCGTAGAACTGGCCGTGCCCGCTGCGCACCGCCTGCTGGAAATACGGCCGGAACGTGTAGTCGTAGCCGACGTTGCTCGACGGCAGGCGCCAGTTGCTGGCGGCGACGCTGAGGCCGTCGCGGTCGATCAGCGTCAGCGTCGACGACTGCGTGACGCCGTTGACGTCTTCGAGCCGCGCATTGAGCCGCGCGCGCGCATCGGCGTCGAGCGGTCCGCCGAGCGCACGGCGCACGTCCGGCTCCAGTGCCAGCACCGCCGGCAGCGTGCGGTAGCGGTCGACGTAGCGATGCAGCGCGTCGGCATACAGCTGCAGCTGCTCGCGCGCCTGCGCGGCGTCCTGCGCGAGCGCGCGGCGTTCGCCATAGCGGCCGGCCAGCAGGCCGGTCAGCAGCGCACCACCGAGCAGCAGCGCCGCCAGCGCCAGGGCGTGGCGGTACGCGCGCAGGCGCGCTTTCAGCGACCCGCGCACGACAATCCCGGCCCTGGCATGCTGGAACCCATGTCGCATTCTGGCATCTGCCCGGCGGCGCGGCGCGACGATAATCCCAAGGTGTTATAGGAAAAACGCCGCGGGGCTGACATCCTCGGATCACTCCGGTCGCCTGCGTTGGAGCGCACGCGAACATGAAATCGAAGGCCTCGCGTTTCTATCTGATCGTGCTGGCGGCGATCATCGCCGGCGGTTTGCTCGGCCATTTCGCGCCGGCCATCGCCGTGCAGCTCAAGCCGCTCGGTGACGGCTTCATCGCGCTGATCAAGATGCTGATCGCGCCAGTGATCTTCCTGACCGTCGTGCTCGGCGTCGCCGGCGTCGCCGACGTCAAGAAAGTCGGCCGCGTCGGCGCCAAGGCAATCCTGTATTTCGAGATCGTGTCGAGCTTCGCGCTGCTGATCGGCCTGCTGGTCGTCAACGTGCTGCAGCCTGGCCACGGCTTCGACGTCGATCCGGCGACGCTCGACGCCGGTGCCGTCGCGCATTACGCGCAGCAGGCGCACGAGCAGTCGACCGTGCAGTTCCTGATGCACATCATCCCGAAGACCTTCATCGACGCGTTCACCGGCAGCGGCGATCTGCTGCAGGTGCTGTTGCTGGCGCTGCTGTTCGGCTTCGCGCTGATGCAGATCGGCGACGCCGCCAAACCGGTCGTCGACGTGCTCGAAGCGCTGTCACAGGCGTTCTTCCGCATGATCGCGATGGTGATGAAGCTCGCACCGGTCGGCGCCGGCGGCGCGATGGCGTTCACGATCGGCCGCTACGGCGTCGACAGTCTCGGCCCGCTGCTGAAGCTGATGGGCTGCTTCTATCTGGCCTGCGCGCTGTTCGTGCTCGTCGTGCTCGGCGCGATCGCGCGCGTCACCGGTTTTTCGATCCTGCGCTTCCTGCGCTACATCCGCGACGAGCTGCTGCTGGTGCTCGGCACCTCGTCGTCGGAATCGGCGCTGGTGCCGCTGATGCAGAAGCTCGAACGGCTCGGCTGCCCGCGCACGATCGTCGGCCTGGTGATCCCGAGCGGCTATTCGTTCAATCTCGACGGCACCAACATCTATCTGACGCTGGCGGCGATCTTCGTCGCGCAGGCGCTCAATGTCGATCTGACGCTGACGCAGGAGCTGACGCTGCTCGGCGTCGCGATGCTGACGTCGAAAGGCGCATCCGGCGTCACCGGCGCCGGCTTCATCACGCTCGCCGCGACGCTCAGCGTGGTGCCGTCGGTGCCGGTCGCCGGCCTTGCGCTGATCCTCGGCATCGACCGCTTCATGAGCGAAGCGCGCGCGATCACCAACATCATCGGCAACGGCGTCGCGACGATCGTCGTCTCGCGCTGGGAGAAGGAGCTCGATCTGGCGCATCTGAATCGTGAACTCGATGCGCCGGCGACGAGCGATCCGACGACCCCGATCGCGTACGGCGCGGGACATTGATTTCTCCGTCATTGCGAGGAGCGCAGCGACGAAGCAATCCAGCGACGCCGCTCGATCAGAACACGGTCACCTGATTCGACCGCGTCGCTGGATTGCTTCGTCGGCCCATGGCTTCCTCGCAATGACGGGTTCGGTCATGCCTTCAGGATTCCGCAATCCGCGAATGATGTTTGGTATCGCGCATGCCGACGTAGACCAGCAGCGAGATCGCGATGCAGGCCGTCACGTACCAGGCATAGCCGCTTTCATGGCCGATGTGCTTGAACCACAGCGCGATGTATTCGGCGGTGCCGCCGAAGATCGACACCGTCAGCGCGTACGGCAGGCCGACGCCGATCGCGCGGATCTCGGTCGGGAACAGTTCGGCCTTGACGATCGCGTTGATCGACGTGTAGCCGCTGACGATGACCAGCGCCGCCATGATCAGCCAGAACGCGCCCCGGACCGTCGTGATGTCGCCGAGTGCCGACAGGATCGGCACCGTGAACAGTGTGCCGAGCACGCCGAACGCGATCAGCACCGGGCGCCGGCCGATGCGGTCGGACAAGGCGCCGATCAGCGGCTGCAGCAGCATGTACGTGAACAGCGTCGCCGCCGCGATCAGCGTCGAATCGGCCTTGCTGAAACCGGCGGTGTTGACGAGATATTTCTGCATGTACGTGGTGTACGTGTAGAACGCCAGCGTGCCGCCCATCGTCAGGCCGGCGACGGTCGCGACCGCTTTCGGATGCTTGGCGAGTTCACGCAACGGGCTGCGATTGCGCTGCGGCCGCGCGCGCACGAACGATTCGGTTTCCGCCATGTGGCGGCGCAGGATCATCGCGACGACCGCGCACAGCGCGCCGATCGCGAACGGGATGCGCCAGCCCCAGGCGTCGAGCTGCGCCGGCGTCAGCAGCACGAACTGCAGCACGATCAGCACGCCGATCGCGAGCAGCTGGCCGGCGATCAGCGTCACGTACTGGAAGCTCGAATAGAAGCCGCGATGCGCGCGCGTCGCCATTTCCGACAGATAGGTCGCCGACGTGCCGTATTCGCCGCCGAGCGACAGGCCCTGCACGAGCCGCGAGATCACCAGCAGGATCGGCGCGGCGATGCCGATCTGCGCGTAGCCCGGCGTCAGCGGGATCGACAGCGAGCCGAAACACATCAGCCACACCGACAGCAGCAGCGCGGCCTTGCGGCCGTGGCGGTCGGCGTACCAGCCGAGCAGCCAGCCGCCGACCGGCCGCATCAGAAAGCCGACCGCGAACACCGCGGCGGTGTTCAGCAGTTGCGTCGTGCGGTCGCCGGACGGAAAGAACGCCTTGGCGAAATACAGCGAGAACGCCGAATAGACGTACCAGTCGTACCACTCGACGAGATTGCCGATCGAACCGCTGAAGATCGAGCGGATGCGCCCGGCGGCGTTCTGCGGTGCGGTGATTTCCGACATCCGTCCTCCTCGTGGTCCCGGCAGCGGCGCGGCCTGCGCGCGATGGTGCCGCATCGCCGCGCGCCGATCGTCCGCGACCTGCCGTATTCCCTATAATCGCCGCCTTCTCGCGGCCCCCGACGCGACAACGACACGAGAGACTTCATGCGCGATCTCAAAGCCCTCCGCCAGGCCGCTCTCGACTATCACGAGTTTCCGGTGCCCGGCAAGCTCGCGGTGACGCCGACCAAGCAGATGACCAACCAGAGCGATCTGGCGCTCGCCTACTCGCCCGGCGTCGCCGCCGCGTGCGAGGAGATCGTCGCCGATCCGGTCAACGCGTATCGCTACACCGCGCGCGGCAATCTGGTCGCGGTCGTCAGCAACGGCACCGCGGTGCTCGGCCTCGGCGCGATCGGCCCGCTCGCCGCCAAGCCGGTGATGGAAGGCAAGGCGGTGCTGTTCAAGAAGTTCGCCGGCATCGACGTGTTCGACATCGAGATCGACCAGCGCGATCCGGACCAGCTGATCGAGATCATCAGCGCGCTCGAACCGACGTTCGGCGGCATCAACCTCGAAGACATCAAGGCGCCGGAGTGCTTCTACATCGAGCGCGAGCTGCGCAAGCGGATGAAGATTCCGGTGTTCCACGACGACCAGCACGGCACCGCGATCATCGTCGGCGCGGCCGTCACCAACGGCCTGATCGTCGTCGGCAAGAAAATCGACGAGGTCAAGCTCGTCGTCAGCGGCGCCGGCGCCGCGGCGCTGGCCTGCGTCGAACTGCTCGTCGATCTCGGCCTGCCGAAGAAGAACATCTGGCTGACCGACCTCGCCGGCGTGGTCCATGAAGGCCGCACCGAGCTGATGGACCCGGACAAGGCGCAGTACGCGCAGAAGACCGACGCGCGCACGCTCGCCGAGGTGATCGGCGGCGCCGACATCTTCCTCGGCCTGTCGGCCGGCGGCGTGCTGCAGCCCGGGATGGTCGCGACGATGGCGGCCAAGCCACTGATCCTCGCGCTCGCGAATCCGACGCCGGAAATCACGCCGGAAGCGGTCAAGACCGTGCGCGACGACGCGGTGATCGCGACCGGCCGCACCGATTATCCGAACCAGGTCAACAACGTCCTCTGCTTCCCGTTCATCTTCCGTGGCGCGCTCGACGTCGGCGCGACGACGATCACGCGCTCGATGGAGATCGCAGTCGTCCACGCGATCGCCGCGCTCGCGCGCCAGGAGCAGAGCGACATCGTCGCGCAGGCGTACGGCATCGAGGATCTGAGCTTCGGTCCCGAGTACCTGATTCCGAAACCGTTCGATCCGCGGCTGATCGTGCAGATCGCGCCAGCGGTCGCACAGGCGGCGATGGAGGCCGGCGTCGCATCGCGGCCGATCGACGATTTCGACGCG
The DNA here is from genome assembly GCA_035706385.1 of Solimonas sp. Classification (GTDB taxonomy): domain Bacteria; phylum Pseudomonadota; class Gammaproteobacteria; order Nevskiales; family Nevskiaceae; genus Solimonas. The sequence goes on from DASSVA010000066.1 coordinate 8,528, forward strand.
TACCGCCAGCGCCTGCAGCAGTTCGTCTATCACAGCGGCACGCTGATGAAGCCGATCTTCGCCGCGGCGCGCAAGCTGTCGCCCGAGAAAAGCCGCATCGTCTTCGCCGAGGGCGAGGAAGAACGCGTGCTGCGCGCGGTGCAGGTCGCGATCGACGAAAAGCTCGCGCGGCCGCTGCTGGTCGGCCGGCCGGCGGTGATCGAGCAGCGGATTTCGCAATACGGCCTGCGACTGAAGCCGGGCCAGCATTACGACGTCGTCAATCCCGAGCACGATTCGCGCTATCGCGAATACTGGGAATCGTATTACGCATTGATGTCGCGGCGCGGCATCACCGCGCAGTACGCGAAGCTGGAGATGCGCCGGCGCACGACGCTGATCGCCGCGATGCTGCTGAAGAAAGGCGAAGCCGACGGCCTGATCTGCGGCACGATCTCGACCGTGACGCGGCATCTCGAATACATCGACCAGATCATCGGCAAGCAGCCGGGCATCTCGACGTACGGCGCGATGAACGCGCTGATCGTGCCGGACCGCCAGCTGTTCCTCGTCGATACGCACATCAACCCGGACCCGAGCGCCGAGCAACTCGCGGAGATCACGCTGATGGCGGCCGACGTGATCCGCCGTTTCGGCATCGAGCCGAAGACGGCGCTGGTCTCGCATTCCAATTTCGGCAGTTCCGATGCGCCGTCGGCGATCAAGATGCGCCGCACGCTGGAACTGCTGCGCGAGCGTGCGCCGACGCTGGAAGTCGATGGCGAAATGCACGGCGACTGCGCGCTCGACGAGGACATGCGCAAGAGCATCCTGCCGTCGACGACGTTGCACGGCGACGCCAACCTGCTGGTGCTGCCGAACCTCGACGCCGCCAACATCGCCTACAACCTGCTGAAGACAGCCGCCGGCCACAATGTCGCGATCGGCCCGATCCTGCTCGGCGCCGCGGCGCCGGTGAACATCCTGACGCCGTCGACGACGGTGCGGCGCATCGTCAACATGATGGCGCTGACGGTACTGGAAGCCAACGCGCGGACGAGCCGCTAGTCTTTGAATCAGATGAATGGCACCGCAAGGATTCCGTTCGTCCCGAGTGTTTCAGTGGACTAACGTCCGCCATCGACCGCACCACGAAAAAGGGCGCCGGAATCCGGCGCCCTTTTTCGCTGCAATCGCTGTGCTTACGGCGTCGCGACGGTCGCCGTCGCCGCGCATGCCGACTGCACATGCAGCGTCGCCAGCAGGCCGACCAGACCACCGTTGAAGTTCAGCCGCACACCGTTCGCCGGCTGCGTGATCGGCGGCGTCGACAGCAGATATTGCGGCACGCTGCCGATCAGGCCGAGCAGGTTCAGATGCAAGGCGTCGCCACCCGCGTCGAACGTCTCCTGCGGTTGGCAGTTGCCGCCGTCGACATCGCAGATGACCGTCTGCAATTGCAGCGTCGACAACAGTTCGGCGGACAGGATGTCGGCGCTGCGGCTGATCACGAGCCCGACCGACTTGCCGGCCGTCAGCGTCTGGTTGATGTCGGACACGTTCAGCGAAACCGTCGCGCCGGTCAGCAGCGCGAGCGGAATGCTCATCGTCGCCTCGCTGTCGAGGTCGCCGTCGATCACCAGATCCGGGTCCGCGACGCTGCAACCAACACACGCGAGCGACGTTTCGACCGAGGTCTTCGCGCTCGGCGCACGGAATTCGCGCTCGCAGAACGCATTGGCGGCCTGCACGACCAGCGTCGCCGCCGCGAAGTCCGGCGCCACACCGGTCGCCGGCGAACCATCCGCCTGCCGCGTCACCTGCCCGCGGATCACGGCCGTGCCCGGCGCCAGCGTGTCGAAATTGCCGTCGCCTGCCGGATTGGTCGCGACGTCGCTCGCACTGCTCGTCCAGGTGATGCCGAACGCGCTGTCGTCGAGCAGGCGCGGCGCATCGCCGGCGGCCTGGTCGCTGAACAGGCCATAGAGCTGGAACGGCGCCGCGTTGCCGGCCAGTACCGTGTATTGATCCGTGGCGTCGCGCGCGACGCCCGCTTCCTTGGCGTACACGACGCTGGTCAGGATCGCCGCCGTCACCGTCACCTGCACTTCGCCGGACTTGTCGTCGTAGCTCGCGCTGATCTTCACCGGCGTCGCGCTCGCCGACTTGCCGGTCACGATGCCGTTGTCGACAGTGGCAATCGCCGGACTGCTGCTGGTCCACGCCGCTTTCGCCGTGATGTCCTCGGTCCGCGTCTGCGTATCGATTTCGTGACCGCTGGCGTCCTTCGTGCCGGGTTGCACCGTCACGCGGAACGTCGCGATCGCGCGATACGACAGCGTCGTCCCCACCGGCAGGGAGCTGGGCTGGCTCGCGACGGCCGGCTGCACCGCGATGCTGACGAGCGTGGTCTGTGCTTCGAAATCCGGACTCTTGATGCTGCCGTTTCCGCATCCCGTCAACATCAGGGCGGCCAGCGCGCCCAACAAGCCAAACGCCCTCACTGCCTTCATGGGAAGCTCCTGCCTTTCTCGATGGACCGCGAAAAATCGATTTTCCGACGCGCAGCCGTATTTACGGCGTGCGGTTTCGCAATCATAATCGAGAAAGCCTCATGAAAGAGAAGTGCGAGATACCGCTTCGCGGTTCCCGCTTCGAAGCCAGCACACCATCCGCAAGCAACGGCGGTGGCTGGTCCGGGATCCTGGGGCGAGACAAGGGATTGGGAGAAGAAGAATGCGGAAATATGGTTGGCTGATCCTCGCGAGCATGCTGTGGGTTGGCAATGCCTTCGCAGAAACCGATTACGACGGACGCTGGTATATCTCGCCGTCGATCGGCGGGGTGTTCTCGGACAAGAACGACCTCGACTCCGGTTTCACCGGCTCGCTCGCGGTCGGCCGTTCGATCGCGCCGTATCTCGGTCTGGAACTCGAGGGCGGCTACAGCTATCTCGACGTCAAGGATCTCGCGAAGCAGAACGACTACAAGCGCACGTTCCTCGGCCTCAGCCTGATGCAGTATCTGGCACCGGAAAGCTGGACCGTGCGGCCTTACCTGCTCGGCAACGTCAATGCCCATTACCTGAAGTTCCTCGACGAGAACACCGGCGGCGGCGGTGTCGGTCTCGGTCTCGGCAGCTTCTTCAATCTCTCGCAGAACCTCGATGTCCGCATCGAAGGCCGTTACAACCTCGACTTCGTCAATGGCAAGGGTCCGGTCGCGGATGCCACCTATTATCTGTGGACCGCGACGGCCGGCCTGCGCTGGAAGTTCGGCGCCGATCCGAACGACGACGACGGCGACGGCGTGCCGAATTCGCGCGACAAGTGCCCGGATACGCCGAAGGGCGTGACGGTCTACTCCGACGGCTGCCCGACCGATCTCGACGGCGACGGCGTGCCGGACTATCTCGACAAGTGCCCGAACACGCCGAAGGGCACGCAGGTCGGCCCTGACGGTTGCGAGCTCGATTCCGACGCCGACGGCGTGCCGGACGTTCGCGATCGCTGCCCGAACACGCCGAAGGGCGTGCAGGTCGACGTCAACGGCTGCCCGCTCGATTCCGACGGCGACGGCGTGCCGGATTATCTCGACAAGTGCCCGGCCACGCCGCAGGGAACGCGCGTCAACGCCGACGGTTGCTCGACCAACGATTCCGACGGCGACGGCATCCCCGACGATCTCGACCGTTGCGGCAACACGCCGAAGGGCGTCGCGGTCGGTCCGGACGGCTGCCCGCTCGATTCCGACAACGACGGCATCCCGGATTACCTCGACGAGTGCCCGCACTCGCCGCCGGGCGCCAAGGTGCTGCCGAACGGCTGCGCGCTGGTCGGCGACTGCCGCAAGCCGCATCCGGGCGAGCAGGTCGACGCCAACGGCTGCGCGGTCGAACAGAACTTCATCCTCAAGGGTGTCAAGTTCGAGTTCGACTCCGATCGCCTGACGCCGGAAGCGCAGCGCATCCTCGATCAGGTGGCGATCACGCTGCAGGCGTACCCGAACGTCAACGTCGAAGTCGAAGGCCACACCGACAACATCGGTTCGGAAGCCTACAACCTCGGCCTGTCGGAACGCCGCTCGATCGCGGTCAAGAAGTACCTGTCCGAGCACGCGGTCTCGGCCGGTCGCATGACGCCGATCGGTTACGGCGAGACGCGCCCGATCGCGACCAACGACACCGACGAGGGCCGCGAGGAAAATCGCCGCGTCGAACTGCACGTCGTCCAGTAAGCGCGCGGCAGATCGCAGCACTTCAAAGGCCCCGCTCCGGCGGGGCCTTTTCTTTTGCGCGACGCTTCAGAACCGCCGGACGAAGCCGCTAACCCCAGCAGGTTCCTCACGTCCGCCGTCATGCCCGCCTCGAACTTCGAACGGCTTTGCCGTCAACTCGAATCCTGGGATGCCTATCCGGGCGCGATGCTGATTCATGTCGACATCCGCCAGATGCGCAGCATCAACCAGCGGGCACAACCGGCCGTCGGCGATCAGGTCATCGAGCGCACGCTGGCGATGCTGAGCGACTGGGCCGGCCCGTCCGGTATCGCGGTGCGGCTGTGGAGCGCCGAGTTCGTCGCCGGCAAGGCGATCGACCACGGCCAGACCGCGATCGACGAGTGCCGGCGTCTGCGCGACGCGCTGTGCACGATCCGCTACCCGTCGGCGTTCGGCGACAGCGAGCTCGCCGTGTCGATCGGCCTCGTCACCGTCGGCCAGAACCGCAACTGGGCGCGGCACGTGATCGACGCCGGCGACGCCTGTCACGCCGCCAAGCGGCGCGGCATCAACCAGATCGCCACCGCCAGCGACGGTGCCAGCGGCAACCACAACGACGACGTGCCGCCGCATCGCGACGCCGGCGCGGTCCTCCACTTCCGGCGCCTGCGCGACGACGGCCGTCTGGTGCTGCATCCGCAGCCGATCATGGACATCCGCGGCGCCGAACCGCGTCTCGCGAAAGCCGAGTTCCTGCTGCGCATGCGCGTCCGCGGCGGCCACCAGCCGCTGCCGCCCGGCACCATCGAGGCCCTCGAATATTTCGGTCTGGCGCCGGAGCTCGACGCGTTCGGCGCGCAGGCGATGCTCGGCTGGATCGACGACAACCCGCAGATCGTCGCCCGGCTCGACGGCCTGACGATGAACCTGTCGGCGCATTCGCTGACCGATGCGCGCTTCATGCAAAGGCTGTTCGACGACGTGCGCGCGCTGCATCCGCCGCCCGGCAAGCTCGGTTTCGAAATCACCGAGACGGCGGCGATCGCGCAGCTCGAGATCGCGGCGGACATCATCGAGGACTTCCGCTCGATCGGCTGCAGCTTCAGCCTCGACGATTTCGGTTCCGGCCTGTGCTCGTTCGGCTATCTGCATTCACTGCCGGTCACCGAGATCAAGATCGACGGCCGCTTCATCCGCGACATCGCCGACGATCCGTTCGCGCACGAGATCGTCCGCGCGATCCATCAGGTCGCGCGCGCCGCCGGCAAACGCACGGTCGCCGAGTTCGTCGATTGTCCGCGCAAGCTGGCGACGCTGAAGGCGATCGGCGTCGACTATGCGCAGGGCTTTCTGTTCTCGCCGACGGTGACGCCGGAACGACTCGCCGAGATGCTGTGCGGCGACACGATGCGCGCGGCCTGAATCCGGTTCGCAACCGCGGACGGCGGATCGCTCGGCGATCCACCGTCCGCGATCCCGGTTACGGCGCGATGTACAGCAGCGCGTTCGGCGAACCGCTGCCGACGTTGCTCAGCACGCCGAGCGTGGCGTTGCCGAGCAACTCGTCCGTCACCTGCGCCGGTGTCAGCGCGGGATTGGCGCCGAGCAGCAGCGCGACGGCACCGGTCACGTGCGGCGTCGCCATCGACGTGCCGCTGATCGTGTTGGTCGCGGTATCGCCACTGTCCCAGGCCGAGGTGATGTTGGTGCCGGGCGCGAAAATGTCGACGCAGCTGCCGTAGTTCGAATAGCTGGTGTCGCGCGAATCGGCCTGCGTCGTCGCGCCGACCGTGATCGCGTCCGGCACCTTGTTCGGCGAGCCGCTGCAGGCGTCGGCGTTGTCGTTGCCGGCGGCGACGACGAACGTCACGCCTTGCGCGATCGCGCTGTCGACCGCGTCATCGAGCGTCGCCGAGTCGCCGCCGCCGAGCGACATGTTGGCGACCGCCGGCAGCACGCGATTGGCGGTGACCCAGTCGATGCCGGCGATCACGCCGGACGTCGCGCCGCTGCCGCTGCAACCGAGCACGCGCACCGGATGGATCGTCGCCCGCTTGGCGATGCCATAGACCGTGCCCGCGGCGGTACCCGACACATGCGTGCCGTGACCGTTGCAGTCGGTCGTGTCGTCGGGGTCGGTACCGCCGCCGAACAGGCCGCCGAGCGGCGGCAGGCTGATCGGCAGCAGACCGCCGAGCAGGCCGCCGAGCAGACCGTCGTTGTTCGGCGCGAAGTTCTGGCCGTTGCCGATGCGCCCGGCGAACTCGGCATGCGTCGCGGTGATGCCGGTATCGATGATGTAGACGTTGACGCCCTGCCCACCGTTGTCGGGATAGCGGTACAGCCCGTCGAGCGGCAGCGCCGCCTGGTCGACACGATCGAGGCCCCAGGTTGCGCCCGACTCGGTCGCGCTGGCCGTCATCACGCGATCCTGCTCGACGCGGCGCACGCCCGGCAGCTTCGCCAGCGCCGCCGCCTGATTGGCCGACAGGCGCACGGCGAAGCCGAGCAGCGCGTGATCGTAATGCGCGAACACCTGTCCGCCGCCGACCTTGACCAGCAACGACTGCGCGAGCGCGACG
>DASSVA010000067.1:0-13359 GCA_035706385.1 Solimonas sp.
CGCGTTCGACCAGCTCGGCGACGATGTCGCGATAAAGACCGACGCGACTGAATCGGTACATGCTGTTGTCTTCGCCGGCGCAACTCAGCCTGCCGTCATCCATGCCCGGCACCTCGGAATGGCCGTAGGCCATGTGGTCGAGCCCGGGATGCGGATGCGCCGGATCGAGCGTCGTGCCGTCGACCCAGCGCGCGATCACCGGCGTCGCGCCGCCGCTGCCGTCGCGGCCGTAGGTCGCGAATTTCTGCGAGTCGACGGAGATATATCCGTCGTTCGCGCCTTCGCCGTCGACCACGATCTGCCAGTTCACCCGGCTGTCGCGATAACAGGGATGCGCGATGTCGTCGATCTGCGAGCTGAAGGTCTGGTAGAAAACCGGATGTTGCGCATCGACCGGTAACGGATAGCGCTGATTGAAGCTTGGCGGACAACTCGCCGTCGCCGGATCGCAATCCATGTCGGTGGTGTCGAGCATGTACTTGCGCGACAGCGCGATCACCGATTCGCTGCTGTTGAAGATCAGCGCGCGATTCTGGTACGCGCCGTAAACACCGAGCAGCGCATCGAGCAGCGGCGAGCGGCAGCCCGGCGACAGACAGGCGCCGCTGATCTTCAGATAGAAATCGGCCAGCGCGGTGCCCTTGTTGGCGCCGGCCATCGACGTCCAGCTCGCGATGCGCCGGTACATCGGCTCGCCGGTGTATTCGTCGCGCACCGCCGCGAGCATGTAACGCGAATCCGGGCAGCCCTGCGAATGGCAGATGATGTTGAATTGCAGCTCGCGCCGGCACTGGGCTTCGCCGGCAAACCCGTTGCGCGCACGCAGCGCGGGATCGGCACAGTACTGCTGCGTCGCCAGATGGATACCGTCGACTTCGACCGGGTTCCTGCCATTGCACAGCACCTCGTCCAGCGTCGTGCCGATACAGCGTTTGTACAGCAGCTGTCCGCGCGTTTCGTGCGACGCGAACGCCAGCTTGTCCGGCTGGTAGACGATCACACCACCGGCTTCGAGCATTTTCTTGACGCCATAGGCTTCGCCGTCGGCGGCGTCATTCGTGGAGTCGCCGCGGAACGCCTGCTCGGCCGTTTCCGAGAACGGATGCGAGAGCACGATCGGCCAGCGCGTCGCGATGCTCCGGTCGCGGCCATCGACCGGTGCCGCGTAGAACGCGCCGTCCGGTCCGGCGCCCGGCGCCAGCAGCGGATCGTCGCCGCCGGCCGGTTCCGTCGATGCGCCGCAGGCGCCGAGCAAGACCAGTACCGGCAGCAAAAGGGCGCGTTTCATTGCGACGCGATGCTGCCCGGCGCCGGCGGGAACGGAATGCCGATCAGCGCCGACGGCGTCTTGTCGATCGCCTCGATCAGCTCGGACACCATCAGGTTGACCGGCACCAATCCGTCCTTGTCGACCTTGTCGAGCGTATCGGCATCGTCATAGAGATAGAGCGGCCCGGAGATCAGGCTCGCGGTCGGCACGCCGGCCGGACACGAGAACGCGTCGGTCGGAATGCCGGCCAACGGACAAAGCACGGTCGCATTGAGCAGTGCCATGCGCCGCAGATCGTGTTTGACGATCGACGCGATCATCGTCGCTTTCAACGTTGGCCCGAGATTCTCGAAGAAGCCGCGGAACTCGGGCTGATCGACGATCTCGAGCTGGCCATCCTTGTTCAGCGCCTGCTTGCCGATGTGTTCGATGCTGACGTCGGCGACGATGTGATACGGCGTCGCCTTGTCGACGATGTATTTCTGCGCGAACGCGGTGTGCACCTGATAGCCGGTGAAATGGCTGTCCATCGTCACGAACAACAGCGTTTTCTCGCGCGATTCGGCGGGCTTCGAGGCGAAGTACTGCGCCTGCGCCAGCACGCTCGCCGCGCCGCTGCCGTCCTCGACGGCGCCCGGCGTCACCGAATCGTGATGCGACGTGACGAGAATCGTATCGACGCTCGCACCTGGCAACGCGCCGACGACCGCGCGGCCCGGCACCTGCGTGCGGCTGCCTTCGAGCACCAGATTGGCGTTCGTCGCCGGTGCCCCCTTGATCAGCGAGCGGATCACGGCACCGTCCTTCGGCGCCACCCAGACGCCCGGAATCGTCACCTGCAGCCGCCGGTAGTATTCGTTGTGATAGCGGTTCGAATCGAAATAATCGGCGAGCACGCCGACGAAGCCCGCGGCGCCCGCGTTCATCAACCGCTCGAGCGCCGACGAATAATTCGTCAGATACGGATTGGCGGCGAGCACCGACGGATCGACGATCGTCAGGCCCGGATCCCAGAGAAATTCCATCAGCGGCGCGAGCCCCAGCGTCGGCAGCTCGAACTTCAGATCGAACAGCGCGATCTTGCCGTTCAGGTCCTTGCCGGCGAGATTCAGCGCTGAGCCGCTGCCGACGTCGACGATCTCGGCATCGAGTCCGCCGGCGCCGGTCGAGAACACCGACGGCTGGTCCGGCGTCACGAACGAGAACGCCGACGGAAAACTGTCGATCGGCTGGCCGGCGACACGCAGGCTTGAACGCGTCGCATCCCACTTCCACGTCGTCGCGGTCTCGTAATGCACGTCCTGCAGGCCGAGCGATTCGAACTTGCATTTCATGTATGCCGCCGCCGCTTCGCCGCCCGGCGTGCCGCTGCGGCGCGGCGCGATCGCGACGAGATCCTCGATCCAGCCGAAGATCCGCTCGGTGTCCGGCATGCCGCCGGCTTCGGCGCCAGTCTCACGCGCGCAGACGCCGGCATTCGTGATATCGCCCTCGACACCCGAACTGGAACCGCACGCGGCCAGCAACGCGAGCTGCGCGATCGCGCAGCACCTGACGACGGTCTTCATCCGAGTTCCCCTGTTGTTTTCGTCATGCCGATCCCTGCGCCGGCACTCGATCGGAGTGCATTATGTTGAGCGGCCGGGCGCCGCGGCTTCTCATTTCCGGCCGACCTCGCATTCATTTTCCGCCACGATAGAATCGCCGCATGCGCGCCGGCACAGCAACGATTCCAACGGTTCCGATCAGTTACGTCCGCCACATGATCGACGTGGCGGCGGCGCTGGGCGCCGATTGCGGCGAGCTGCTCGACGGCACCGGCATCGACGCCGCGACGCTGGAACGCGCCGACGCGCGCGTCAGCCTGCTGCAGCAGTACGCGATGCTGTGCCGCCGCGCGGTCGTGCTGACCGGCGAACCGGCGCTGGCCTATGAATTCGGGTTGCGCTCGACGCTGACGACGCATGGCATCCTCGGCTATGGCCTGATGAGCCAAGCGACGCTGCGCCACGTCCTGCAGTTCGCCGACCGTTTTGCCGCGGTGCTGCGGATGCCGGCGTGGAACATGCGGTTTTTCATCGACGAGCATTGCGCCGTGATGGAAGGCCGCGAAACGATCTCGCACGGCGATCTGCGTCGCTTCTCTTGCGAAACCCTGCTGGTCAGCGTCTCGACGATCGCACGCCAGCTGCTGCCGGCCGACGCCGGCATCGAACTGCTGTTCGAGCACCCCGAACCGCCGTACCACGATCGCTATCGCGAACGGCTGCCGGCGTGCACGTTCTCTGCGTCGGCCAATCAGATGCGCATTCCGCTACGCTATCTCGACCTGCCGCTGAAGATGGCCGATGCGGTGTCCGCGCAGATCGCCGAACGCGAATGCGCGCGCGAACTCGATCTGATCGGGGAGCAGCGCGACGTCGTCAATCAGCTGCGGGCGATTCTCGTGCACCAGCCGAACGGCTATCCGTCGTTCGAAGCGATCGCGTCACGGCTGTACATGTCGCCGCGCACGCTGACGCGGCAACTCGCGGAACGCGGCACGAGCTTCCGCCGGCTGCTGGCGGAAGCCCGGAACCGCGACAGTCGCACGCTGCTGAAGGACCCGCGGCTGTCGCTGACCGACATCGCGCAGCGCCTCGACTACAGTTCGCAGGCCAATTTCGCGCGTGCGTTCCGGACCTGGAACGGCGTCTCGCCCGGGCGTTATCGCGAACGCAGCATCCGTACACGCTGACAAAGCGGCGTTGACGCCAAGCCGCTGCCGCATGCGTCGATCAGGAGCCGCTGCGCTGCTGCTTCAGCAGATCGCGGATTTCGGTCAGCAGGGTTTGTTCCGCGCTCGGCGGCGGCGGTGCGGCCGGCTCTTCGGCTTTCTTCTTGTGCAGCCGGTTGATCAGCTTGATGAACAGGAAGATCGCGAACGCGATGATGAGGAAATCGAAGGTCGCCTGGACGAACTTGCCGTAACCGAGCAGAACCGCCGGCTTGTCGCCTTCGGCCGCGACCAGCGTGATCGCGAGCTTCGAGAAATCGACGCCGCCGATCAGTACGCCGATCACCGGCATGATGACGTCGGCGACCAGCGACGACACGATCTTGCCGAACGCGCCGCCGATCACGACACCGACCGCGAGGTCGATGACGTTGCCGCGCATCGCGAATTCCTTGAACTCTTTCATCATGCTCATCGCAGCACTCCTTCAGGTTTTTCTTCGGGACTTATAGAACTCGGCAGGCAACTCGGCAGACCGGCATCGAGATTCGGATACTGCGGCGTAAAGCGCAACTCCTCGCGCAGCCGCCGGGTCTCGAGCCGCTTCGATTCATCGATGAACGACAGCAGCGCCGGCGTCAGCGCGGTGCGCGCCTCGGCCATCGTCAGCTGCGGCGGCGGCGGCAGGTCGAGCAGCCGCGCGCAGCGCAGGAAGTAATCGGTCATCGTCGTCGGCGCGCCGTCGGCGATGTGGTAGGCACGCCCATTGCGACCGAACGCCGCGGCATGCAGCGCCGCCACCGCGAGATCGTCGGCGTGGATGCGGTTGGTGTACGGCGATTCGTCGGCGCGGACGATCGGCAGCCCCTTGCGCAAGCGTTCGACCGGCAGGCGGCCCGGTCCGTAGATGCCCGGCACGCGCAGGATCACCGTTTCGGCATCGTGTTCGCCGCACCAGTCCCGCCATGCGTGCTCGGCGTCGACGCGCCGCACGCCGCGTTCGCTGCGCGGCCACAGCGGTGCGTCCTCGTCGATCCAGCGACCGCCGCAATCGCCGTAGACCGCCGACGTCGAGATGTAGACGATGCGGGCGATGTGGCCGCGTTGCGCGGCGAGCCAGCCGCGCAGCCGCGTATCGCGCATGCCCGATGCCGGCGGCGGCGCGAACCAGAACAGCAGCGGCCAGTTGCCGGCGTCGCCCGGCCGATCGAGATCGTCGATGCGCACGGCGATGCCGGCATCGGCGAGCGTCGCGGCTTTTTGCCGGTCGCGGACGATTGCCGTAACCTCGCGGCCCAGGGCGCGCAGGCGCGTCGCGACGCGCAGACCGATGTCGCCGCAGCCGGCGATCAGCGCCGACGCCGGCAATGCCGCGCGCAAATCTTCGTCCGGAATCGTCATGAGCCGACAAGTTTACTTGGCCGACCGGCCGCAGAGCTTCAGCGTCGACGATGGCGAGACACTGCTGGCGGCGGGGCTCCGGCATGGTCTGGCGCTGCCGTTCGGCTGCCAGTCCGGCACCTGCGGCTCGTGCCGCGTGCGTCTGGCGTCCGGCGAGATCGATTATCCGTTCGAGCCGCCGGCGCTGTCGGCCGCCGAGCGCGAAGCCGGCTACATCCTGATGTGTCTGGCGCGTGCGAAAACCGATCTGACGATCGCGCTGCATCAGCCGCCGCAGATCGACCACCTGCGGCCGCGCCAGCTGCCGGTGCGCGCGCTGCGCAAGCAGTGGCTCGCGCACGACGTGCTCGGCCTGACGCTGAAGCTGCCGAAAGGCGATGGCTTCCAGTATCTGCCCGGACAGTATGTCGATCTGCTGATCGACGACGGCCGGCGCCGCAGCTTCTCGCTCGCCAACCGCCCGAACGGCGAAACGCTGGAGCTGCACGTGCGCGTCACGCCGAGCGGACGCTTCGCGAACTGGGCGGCCCACGAAATGCCGGAGCGCGCGATCCTGCGGCTCGAAGGACCGCTCGGCGCGTTCTATCTGCGCGAGGATTCGCACCGGCCGATCGTCATGGTCGCCGGCGGCACCGGCATCGCGCCGATTCACGCGATGCTCGACGAGCTGCTGACGCGCGGCACGCAACGCGCCGTGCATCTGCTGTGGGGCGTGCGCGGTCTGCGCGATCTGTATCTCGATGCGCGTCTGCGCGCATGGGCGGACGCCGTTCCGCAGTTCCGCTACACGCCGGTGCTGTCGGAGCCCGATGCCGGCTGGCACGGCGCGCGCGGCTTCGTGCACGAGGCGCTGCTGCGCGAGCATCCGTCACTGGCCGGCTTCGAAGCGTATCTGTCCGGCCCGCCGGCGATGGTGCGCGCCGGCAAGGACGCATGCATCGCGGCCGGCGTCGACGCCGATCATCTGTACTACGACTCGTTCGACTACGCGTTCGAAACCTGGCCGGCGCTCGGCTGAGCGCACCGCCGCATCGTCGACGGCGCTACGCGAAGATGCCGAGATCGCGGCTCGCGAAACGGCCGAGCGTCGGGAACACGGTGTCGATGTCGCTCTCCGCGACGCCGAACCAGCGTGCCAGCGTCGCCGCGTACTGCTCGGTCGCGATCTGCGGAATGATGCGTCCGCTGCCGGCGTCGTCGGCGCTGCCGGTCGCCATGTCCGGCATGCGGCCGTAGATGCCGCCGCCGCGCACCGCGCCACCGAGCACCAGCGCGTGGCTGCCCCAGCCGTGATCGGTGCCGTCGCCGTTCCTGGTCAGCGTGCGGCCGAAATCGGTCGCGGTGAAGCTCGTCACCGAATCGGCGATCGCGAGTTCTTCCGTCGCGCGATGGAAACTCGTCAGGCTGGCGCTGAGGTCGGCGAACAGATCGGTCTGCTGCGACAGCTGATTGGCATGCGTATCCCAGCCGCCGGCCATGACGAAAATCATCTGGCGCTTGACGCCGAGCGCTTCGCGCGCGCCGATCAGGCGCGCCGCCATCGCCAGCTGCTTGCCGAGATACGACTGCGGGAACGTGGTGCTCGGCGCCGGCACGGCATCGAGCGCGCTCGCGACGCGTTCGGCGGTGTCGATGCCGCGACGCTGCGTGCGCGAATATTCGCGGACCAGCGGATTGCCGTCAGCGTCGGCGAGATCGAGCAGACGCGTGAAGACCTGGCGGCGGCGGACCGCTTCGCTGTCGCCGGCCTGCCAGTAACGCATGCGCGGCGCGCCGTCGGCGCTGAGCACGTACGGCAGCGTTTCGGCGCCCGACTGCCAGAGATTCGCGCCGCCGATGCTGACGTTCATCGCCAGCTCCGGCTGGCCTTCACGCGCGGCGAGCAGATCGGCGACGCGGCCGGCCCAGCCGTGCGGCTGCGCATCGGCGGTCGCGCTCATCCGCAGATGCTGCTGGTCGATGTGCGAGAACAGCTGCGGCGGCAGCGTCGCACGTCCGGCCACGTAATCGGCGCGCGTCAGCGGCTCGGCGAGCGGCCCGGTATTGGCGACGATCGCGAGCCGGCCGCTGTCGTACAGCGACTGCAGCCCCGCGCACGACGGATGCAGGCCGTAGCGCACGCCGCCGAGCAGCGGCAGATCGAGCAGCGAGTTCAGTCCGAGCAGATCGATGCTCGGCAGCGCCAGCGTCTGGCGGATGCGCGCGTACAGCTGGTAGACGCTGCCCGAGGTCGGCACGACGAGATTGGCGGTATCGCAGCCGCCGGCGAGAAACACGCAGACCAGTGCGCGGTAATCGTTCGCCGGCGCGCTCGCGGCCAGCGCCCGCTCGAAGCCGCCGAGCGTCGCCAGCAGCGCGCCGCTGCCGAGCGCGTTGACGCCGAGCTGCAATGCGCGACGGCGGTTCATCATCAGATTCATGGCCATTCCCTCAACGTTGCACGACCGCTTGCGGCGCGTGCAGCAACAGATCGGTCGCGTCGCCGATGCGTTTCTCGACCTGATCGGCCGGAATCGCGGCGACATAGTCGGCAATCAGCGAACGCACCGCGGCCGATGACTGCGCGCCGGTCAGCGCCAGATCGAGCCGCTCGACGAGCGCGTCCGGATCTGCCGCGAGCGGTTCCCACGGCGTGAAGTCGAGCGTGATCGAGCCGTCGTCCGGCGCGCTGGTGCCGCGGCTCGAACGCCACAGGTAACCCATGAACGTCAGCGCCGTGCCGCCGCTGTTGACGGTCGACTCGTTGAGAATCTGCATCTCCGGCGCCGCCAGTCGTGCCTCGGTCAGTTCACCGGGCGGCTGATAATCCGGCCGGTAGAAATTGAAGACGCTCGGCGAACGCAGCGGCGCCTGCGCGAACACCGCGTCCGGCAGGAAGAAATCGTAGAGTCCGTCGCCGGCACGCGCGTCGAACAGACGCCACAGCTGCGTCACGCGCAGCAGCGGTTCGCGCAGCTTGCCGGTGCCGGGCGTGCGCGCTTCGGGATCGAGCAGGATGGCCTTGGCGACGGCGAGCAGATCGCCGCGTACGCCGCGGCCGTTGTCGTCGAACGCCGCCGCGACCCGCGCGACGTACGCCGGCGACGGATTGCTGGTGACCAGCCGCTGGATCAGCTGGCGGCCGATGAACGGGCCGACGTTCGGATGGTGGAACAGCGTGTCGAGCGCCATGTCGAGTTCGGCGTCGGCACCGAGCCCGGCCGGGATCGACGTGTTGCCGATGATCGTTTTGGCGCCGCTGTCGTGGTAACTGTCGGTCGGCGCCATCGGCACCGTCCACTGCGGCGTGCCCCAGACGAAATTGCCGCCGGGGAACCCCCAGCCGGTCAGCGCGCGTGCGAGCTGCTCGACATCCGTCTGCGAATACGTCGGCAGCGGTTTGCCGTCGGCACCGTACTGCGTCGAGCCGTCCGCGTTCAGACGCACGAGTCCGACGGTGAACAGTTGCATCAGTTCGCGCGCGAAGTTCTCGTCGGCGTGCGTCCCCAGCGTGGCGTCCGCCTTGCGGTTGCCGAACATGTTCAGATACAGGCCCATCGCGACCGAGCGCGACACCGCGCCGAGCAGATCGCGGTAATTGCCGAGCGCGTTCTGCGCGAGCATGTCGTAATAGCTGGCCAGCGTATCGGCATGGCCGCCCAGCGCATTCGACTGGTCGGACACGACGAAGATCTGCGACAGCGCCCACGCCATGCGCTGGCGGAGCTGGTCATCGCCGCGCACCGCGCAATACCACCAGGCTTCGACGCGATCGGCCTGGATCGCCACGGTGCCGGCCGCGACCGTCGCCGCCATCCGTTGCGATTCGAGACACGGCTGCGCACGCGCCTGCGCGGCGAACCAGGCGTCGAAATCGGATGCCGGCGCGAGCGCATCGATATCGTCGAGCCTGGCACCGAACGTCGCGTGGTCGAGAAACCGCGCGGCGCCGACTTCACCGACCGTCGCCGCCGGCGTTTCGTCGACCGGCGCATCCGCCGTGCTGTCGGCATTGCCACCACTACCGCCACCGCCGCCGCAGGCGACGAGCCAGGCGAAGATGAAGAGCAGATAGGCCATTGTGAAACGTCTCATGCAGCCGTCCGTTACATCAGGGGAGTGCCCCTATTAACGGACATTGCTGCGCCTTAATGGCAATTTACTTACATCGACGGTCGCCGGTTACTGACAAGCGGTTTCGCCCACGGCTCGCGCCGCGCTCGACGCCCGACCCGCGATGCCGCAGCGCTCAGTACGAGGCGGCGGCGGACTCCAGACCGCGCTGATACAGCTTCTGCGCTTCCGGCAGGTTCTGCGTCTGCTCGCACAGGCGCGCGAGTTCGAGATACGCGGCCGGCGACGGCGCGACGCGCAGCACCGCGTCGAGATAGCTGCGCGCCTTGCCCCAGAGCTTGTTGCGCAGGCAGACGCGGCCGGCGGTGATCAGCAGCTCCGGCCGCTCGCCGTACTGGTTCAGCCAGTTCTCGATCGACGCGAGCTGCGTCAGCGGATCGTCGGCGTGCAGTTCGCCGTACAGCGCGGCGAGTTCGGCGTCCCAGTCCTTCTTCAGCACGTCGCTGACGAACGCCAGCGCTTCGGCATGTGCGTTGAGCCGCGCGAGACCGCGCACGTATTCGTTGCGCACCGACGCGATGCGCCGGAAATCGCGCGGCGCGGCATCCCAGATCGTCTTCAGCCGGTCGAGCCGCGCAAGACGTTGCGCCTCCTGCAGGCATTCGACCAGCGCGCGCGCCAGCAGCTCGCGATAACGCTCCTCGCCGAGCACGCCGCGGCTGTCGTCGTCGAGCAGCAGCTGGCGCAGCGATTCCCAGGCTTCGAGACCTTCGTAGCTGGCGGCCAGCATCTCGACCGCATACGGGTGTTGCGGATTGATGCCGCGCAGCCGCAGCGCCGTGTCGCGCGCGGCGGTGAATTCGCCGCGTTCGATCTGCAGCTCGGTCTGCGTCAGCAGCGTCGCGAATTCCATTTCCGGCGCGATCTCGCTGGCCAGCCGCAGGTAATGATCGCGGCGCTCGCCGGCACCGAGCCGCTGCGCGGCGCGCGCGGCCGCGAGATAGTTCAGATGGCCGGCATGGTGATCGGCCGCGCGGCGCACGAGTTCGATCTCGGCGCGCTTCCAGTTGCCTTCGAGCAGACGCAGCAGGCCGGTTTCGAACGAGGTCTGCGCTTTCTCGGCGCGGCGCCGCGCGAGCAGCCGCTGCACGGTCAGCGGCAGGCGCACGGCGGCGATCAGCAGGCGCACGATCGCGTAGCCGCCGAACAGCACGGCGGCGATCGCGACGATCAGGCCGAGCAGCGAAGTCTCGACGATCCAGTGATGGAAGCTGATCAGCACGTAGCCGGTTTCGCTGCGCAGGTAGAACGCCGTCGCCGCGCCGCAGGCGAGCACCACGAGCGCGGCGATCAACAGACGGATCATGGCTTGTCGTCGGGCCGCGTGAACGCGCGTAGCAAGCCGAGACTGCGGCTGATGTCCGGCAACGGCGGCGACAGCTCCAGCGGCTGCAGCCGCTCGAGTTCGGCATGCGCGGCGGCGACGCCGGGATCGTCCTTCTGGAAGTACGTGTCGAGCCACGCCGACGCCGAATCGCAGAGGTCGCGGAAACTGGTGGTATCGCCGCGCAGCAGCGCGACGCGCGCGCCTTCGAGCTTGAGCGCGAGCACCTGCACGACCAGCGCTTCCTGTTCGGCGCCGAGCAGATGCGGCGACGGCCCGCTGTCGTGATGGACGGTGAAGATGCTCGACAGCGCCGCGCGGATCGACGCAGCGGCGCGCTGATACCAGCGCGCGTCGTCGGCGACCGGCACCTGCTCGGGCGCCGCCGCGGTGAAGTTCGACGCTGCGCGCGCGCGCAGCGGCAGGCGCGGCGCGCGGTCGATCAGGCTCGACAGCGTCAGCGCGGCGCCGGCGTAGTCGGGCAGCGGCACCGCCTGCAGCGCGGCCTTCTCGCGCGCCAGCGCCTGGCGCACCGGGAACAGGCGCGGCTCCTTGAGCGCGACCAGTCGCGCGTCGGCCTCGTCGATCGCGACGATCGCCGACGGCACGTCGCGCGCGAGCTGCAGGCGATCGTTGGCGAGCAGCAGCAATTGCTCGATCGCCGCGAGCTGAAAATGCGCGCGGCCGCCGGCGAGATCTTCCTTCAGCTGGCCGACGAGCTGATCGTGCGCGTCGATGCGGCTGCCGAGTTCGGCGAGCTCGTTGGCATTGCGCTGCGCGGCGCCGGCCATGTCGCTCTGCCGCGCTTCGAGCCGATCGCCCTGCACTTCGAGCGCGTTGATGTCGCGCGTCATGCCCTGCAGCGCTTCGATCTGCGCGTGGTAGATGCCGCCGATCCGCGTGTACAGCCAGGCGCCGCCGCCGGCGAGCGCGGCGATCAGCAACAGGCCGATCAGCCAGCGCAGAAAGCCGCGCGGCGGTTCGGCACCGGGCCCGGCCGGAAACGGCGTCGCAGGGGAAGCTTCAGCTTGTTCGGTCATCACGATCTGCATTCGGCGCGCCAATCTTCCAGACAGCGGAGACAGGCGGCATCGGTCACTTGGTCCGGAACCCGCGGCGTCGACGAAAAACCCAGGCGCCGGGCCTGTTCTACCACACGCCGACTCGGCACAACCAGCGGCAGGCGCCGCAGCTGCGGCGCGCTCGCGGCCGGCATCAGCGCCAGCAGCCGCGCCAGCGCCTCGCCGCTGGTGACGATCGCGACATCGGCGTCGCCGACCAAGCGCGCTGCGCCGTGCGGATCGTGCGGCAGGTTGACGCGTCGGTAGACGGCAATGACCTCGACGTCGGCGCCGCGCGCGCGCAGCGTCGATTCGAGCGCGTCGCGACCGCCTTCGCCGGTGACGATCGCGTAGCGCCGGCCGGCGACATCGCGCAGCGCCGGCAACGCCAGTACCGCTTCGCTGGTCGATGCACCGTCCGGCAGATCGACGTCGCAGCCGAGCTGGCGCAACGCGGCGGCGGTCGCCGCGCCGACCGCGATCGTCCGCGGCCAGCAGCCGTTGTCGAGCCGGCGCGCGTGCAGCACGGCATTGGTGCTGGTGAAGAGCCACGCGTCGGCGGTCCGCGCCTGCGTCAGCGCGCGCGCCGCGGCCGCCGGCTGGCGCACCGGCTCGATGCTCTGCAGCGGCAGACGCAGCGGCGTCGCGCCGCGCGCTTCGAGCAGGCGGCACAAGGTTTCGGCCTGCGCGGCCGGCCGCGTGACCAGCACGCGCAGACCGCGCAGCGGCGCGCCGTCGCTCACGCCAGCGCGATGCCGAGCGCGGCGAGAATCGCGCCCGCGCCCTGCGCGAGCAGACGATCGGCGAGCGTGCGGCCGAGCGCCGCGGCGTCGGCGACGTCGCCGTCGATGCGATCGCGGATCAGCCGTGAACCGTCCGGCGCGCCGACCAGTCCTTCGAGCCGCAAACGCGTGCCGTCGATCAGCGCATGGCCGGCGACCGGCACCTGGCAGGCGCCGCCGAGCTTGGCGTTCATCGCACGCTCGGCGGCGAGACGCGCGGCCGAATGCGGATCGGCGAGCGGCGCGAGCAGGTCGAGCGTCCGCTGATCATTGCGACGGCATTCGATGCCGATGATGCCCTGGCCGATCGCCGGCACGAAGCGCTGCGGATCGAAGCTCTCGCGGATGCGCGCAGCGAGGCCGAGCCGCGCGAGGCCGGCATGCGCGAGCAGGATCGCGTCGTACTGATCTTCGTCGAGCTTGCGCAGACGGCTGTTGACGTTGCCGCGCAGGTCGCGGACGACGAGATCCGGCCGCGCCGCGCGCAACTGCGCCTGGCGGCGCAGGCTCGACGTGCCGACGATCGCGCCGGCCGGCAGATCGGCGAGCGTCGCGAATCGGTTCGAGACGAACGCATCGCGCGGGTCCTCGCCACTGAGGAACACCGCGAGCATCAGTCCGTCCGGCTGCTGCGCCGGCACGTCCTTCATCGAATGCACGGCGATGTCGGCGCGCGATTCGAGCATCGCCTG
>DASSVA010000068.1:0-10474 GCA_035706385.1 Solimonas sp.
GGCCGGACAGCGTCGACTCGATGCTCGCCCCCTGCGTTATCGACAGCGGCACTTCGCAGACCGCCGCGGTCACCTTGATCGTGCGGGTGGCGCTGCAATGCGTCGAGCAGCTCGACTTGTCCTTCAGCGTGCCGGTGATGACGACTTCGCCCTGGCCGACGCCGGTGACGGTGCCGTTCGGGTTCACCGTCGCGATCGATTCG
Organism: Solimonas sp.; assembly: GCA_035706385.1. Classification (GTDB taxonomy): domain Bacteria; phylum Pseudomonadota; class Gammaproteobacteria; order Nevskiales; family Nevskiaceae; genus Solimonas. The sequence continues at coordinate 204 of DASSVA010000068.1, forward strand.
TCACCGCTCGTCCAGGTGACGTCGTCGCCATTGAGCGCCTGATCGACATCGTCGTAGTCATGCGCGACCAGCGTCAGGCTCGCGCCGGCTTCGAGTTCCGGCTTCGCATCCGATGCGACACCGGCCGCTTCGAGCGAGCTGATGCCACTGGCCGGCACGACCGGCAGCAGGCTGGTGCCGCACGCGGCACCGACCTCGACCGTGCTCAGCGCCGTCGCCAGACCGCCCTTCATCTGCAGGCGGATACCGTCGTACGGCAGCGTGGTCTGGAACGACACGAGGCCCTGCGTCTTGTTGAGGCTCAGCACTTCGGCGCCGAGCAGGTGGAGACGCAGCGGCGTGACCGGGTTGTCGCTCGTCTCCTGGACAACGCCGCCGAGCAGCGTGCTGATCTGGATCTGCGAAGCGACCTCCGCGAGCACCAGCGGACCGTTGGCGTTGGCGATGATGAACGACGGCCGCGAGCCGGCCGCGAACGGCACGGTGTACGGCGCCTTGTCCGCCGACGCGGTCACGTCGATCGAGCGCGACGCGTTCAGTGCGCCGACGCCGACCGTGATCACGCCGACCGATGCCAGATCGTCGTCGATGACGTTGTCCGCGCCGGTCACGCCGCACAGCAGGCAGACACCGACCGCCGGACCTTCCGCCGCGGTCGCGCCGTCGGCCTCGGTCAGCGGCGTCTCGCAGGCTTCCGGCGTGACGACCAGCTTGGCTGTGGCGGTCTGATCGGGGTCGGTGTTGAGCGTCGCGGTGATGGTGATGCCGTCGATGCTGCTCGCGGTATCGCCGGCCGTCGCGATGCCGGTGACCGGGTCGATCGCGGCGACCGACGTGTCGGAGCTGGACCAGGTCACGGCGCCGTCGGCGATGTCCTTGGTCTCACCCGTCGTATAGAGGCCGACGGCGGTGAATTCGACCTGGCGATTGACGCCGACATAAGCCTTGGCCGGACGCACGCCGAGCAGCTGCGTGATCGCGGCCGGACCGACCTTGACGGCGACCGTGTCCTTGATGCTGCCGGCGGTGGCGACGACGTTGGCCATGCCTTGCTTGACGGTGCTCGCCTTGATGCTGTTGTCGGCGGCGATGGCGATGCTGACCGTGGCCGGATCGCTGCTGGTCCACACCACCTTGTCGGCGGCAGTGCGTGGTCCTGCGACCGGCACGCCCGGGAAGTCGCTGTAGTAGTACAGCGGATAGAAGTTCTGGCTCGCGCCGAGCGGCAGGTCGACGTTGTCCGGCGTCGTGCGCGGCGTCGTGCCGAGCGGGTCCGGCGTGATCTGCACGGCATCGAGCACGGCCGGCGTGACGGTCAGCTTCGCAGTGGCCGGCGTGGCGAGGCCAGTGACCGTCGCCGTGATGTTGACGCTGCCTTCGGCGTGGCCGGTGATCTTGCAGAGCGTGGCCGCCTTGCCGGCGTCACATTCGTCGTCGAGCGTCGGCGCATCGCCCGTGGTGCCGGTGGCATTGCTGGCCGTCCACGTCGCCGGGATCGGCAGTTCGAAGGTTTCCGACGAGCCGGTCGTCAGCGAATAGGTGGCGACGGTCTCGAACGGGTACGCGCGACCGACCGGACTCGACGCGGCCGGCGGATCGATCCGGACGCTGGTCAGCTGGCCGACGCCGAATTGCGCGATGCCTTCGATGCCCTTGGCGGTCGCCTTGATCGTCGTCAGGCCCGGCGTGACGCCGGTGACCGTGACCTTGCGGCCGGTGGCCGGGCTGATCGCGCCGATCGACGGGTCCGCGATCGACCAGTTGATCGTCGCGTCGGTAATGTCCTGCGGCGTCGGACTGTTGCTGTAGATGCCCTGCGCGATGTAATCGACCGTGCCGCCGGGCGCCGTCGCGCCCTGCGGCGGCGTGATCTTGATCTGGCGCAGCACGATGCCTTCGCCGGTCAGCGTGACGCTGCCCTGTTTGCCGTCGCGCGATGCCTTGATCGTCGTCGTGCCTTGGCCGGTGCCCGTGGCAAGACCGGCGGCATCGATCGTCGCGACCGCGGTGTCGGACGACGACCAGTCGACGCTGTCGGTGATGTCGCGTTCGGAATTGCCGGCGCCGGGCTGGCCGGTAAACGTGCCCGTCGCCTTGAACTGCGCGGTCTCGCCGGTGCCGACCGACGCCTTGGCCGAGGTCACGGTGATGCTGAGCAGTTGCGGCTCGAAGTCCGGGCTCTTGACGCTGCCGTTGCCGCAGGCTGTGAGGACGAGCGCGGCAAACACGCTCAACAGGCCATAACGTTTCATCCAAAACTCTCCCTGATCGCTGCGACGGCCATTGTATTGAAGGCCGCTTCCGCCGGTGCGGAAAAATCATGGACCGCGGTTAACGGTCCCATATTGAAATAGTAAGAATATTTTCAGTTTATAGCTTGTCGGAAAATTCCGCATCCGTGCGGATTTGAGCGCGATTCCTCATGGGATGCACGACTTTCGCTAGCGGATCGGCAGCAGCACGCGCGCGCCCTGGTAATCGAAGATCACGCCGCCTTCGACGATCTCGACGATCTGCGGTCCGCTGGCGAGCGTGTCACCTTCGCGATAGCGCTGGCCGTCGACCATGATCCAGCGTTTCGCCGGGTCCGGATCGTAGACGTGCACGCCGAACGTGCGCACCGGGAACTGTTCGCGGTAAGCGGTCGGCATTTCACGCAGCACGGTGACGCCGGGCGGTACGGCGATCGTGTCCTGATCGCCGGCGGCGGGCGTCGGGGCCGGCGCTGGCGGCGTGATGGCGCTGGCAGCGGCGTCCGGCACGTCCGCCGTCGCTGCCGGTTCGTCCGTGACCGGTTCGGAAGGCGTGACGCTGCGCGCATCGTCGCCGGCGTCATCGCCGCCGGTGCTGTCGTCGCCGGTGACGTCATCGAGACTGGCGACGTCGCTGTCGTCGATCGCGGCAGGGCCGGATTCGGCGGTCGCCGCGGGTGCCGGCATTGCCGGTCGGTCCGCGGTGACGGTATCGGCCACGGCGCCCGCCGCTGCGGCTTGCGTCGCCGGCGGCGGTGCGACGCGATTGCGTGGCCACAACAGCACGACCAGCGCGGCAGTTGCGATCAGCGCGGTGGCGATCGCCAGCGCCCAGACGCTCGCCGGCACGCGCGAGCGCCCGGCGTTCGGTGGCGCGCGATTCAGAGATTCGACCGACGGCGCCTTGCCGGTGTCGCGCTCGCGTTCGGCGCGGCGCAGCGCGTCGAGGATGTAGCTCATGGCGCCGCTCCCGGATCGCCGAGCGTCGGCGTATGCGGCAGGCCGTCGCCGAGCGCGATCAGCGTGCGGATGCCGGCGACGCCGTCGGCGACCAGCCCGCGCGACTGCTGGAACGCGGTCAGCGCCTGCGCGAGGCTGCGATCGAAACGGGTCGGCAGCGGCGCCGGCGGCGTGATGTCGTCGAGCGCGGCGAGCCGCTGCCAGACGTACGGGATCGAGGCGCCGCGCGTCTTCTGCGCGATATAGCTCTGCTCGGTGCCGCGGCGCCACAGCAGCAGGAACTCGCCGGTCCAGACGCCGTCGAGCGACGCCAGCGGCACGCGCACCGGACCGAGCGCGGTCGCGAAACTGGCGGTCGTGGTGTCGAGCGCGGTCAGCAGGAAATATTGCTTGCCCTGTTCCGGCAGGTTCAGCGTCAGCAGCGCCGGCCGGTTCATCTGGCCGAGATCGGCCCAGGCGCCCTGGCTGCGATAGCACTCGAGTTGCGAGTGATGCAGCGCCGCGCAGATGTTCCGGCCGCGCGGAATGACGAGCTGATCGTCCCACAGGCGGATCAGGCGACTCATGACGGCGCCGAGTGATTCGGCGGTCTGTTCGAGCGCGCGCACGTCGGCGACCGGATCGGCGACCGGCGCTTCGCGCGGCGCGGCGGCCGCCGGTGCCGGCGACGCCGGTTTGGCGGGCACGGCTTTGTCGTCGCCGTGGCGCGTGAAGCTCCATGCGAGCAGTGCGATGCTGACGATCAGCGCGGCGGCCCAGCCGAGCTCGATCAGCCGCCAGCGGCGCCGCGCGTGCGGATCGAATTCGTCGGGCAGCTGGCCGATCGCCTCGTTGGCCGCCTTGCGCACGATCTCCGGCGAGATCCGTCGCGCGTTCTGCGCGTACGCGCCGAGCAGCGCGCGATCGCAGACGATGTTGATCAGGCGCGGCACGCCCTTGGTGTAGCGGTGCACGTCGGCGATCGCCGCCGGCGTGAAGATTTCGCCGTGCGCGCCGGCGACGCGCAGACGGTGCTCGATGTATTCGGCGGTTTCGCGCGCACCGAGCGGCGTCAGGTGGAAACGCGCGGTGATGCGGCTCGCGAGCTGGCGCAGGTCCGGCCGCGCGAGCAGCGCCGACAGCTCCGGCTGGCCGATCAGCATGATCCGCAGCAGTTTTTCCTTCGCGGTTTCGAGATTGGTCAGCAGGCGCACCTGTTCGAGCACGCCGCGTTCGAGATTCTGCGCCTCGTCGATGATCAGCACCGTGCGCCGGCCGTCGGCGTGCGTGCGCAGCAGATGCTCGTTGAGCGCGTCGATCAGCGATTTCAGCGAGCGGTCGTCGCGCGGGTAGGCGACGCCGAGCTCGTCGCAGATCGTCTGCACGAACTCCTGCTCGTTCTGGCGCGGATTGTGGATGAACGCGACATCGACCTTGTCGAGCTTCTGTTCGAGCAGCGTGCGGACGATCGTCGTCTTGCCGGTACCGACTTCGCCGGTCAGCTGCACAAAGCCGCCGTACTGGCCGGTGCCGTACAGCAGATGGCCGAGCGCTTCCTGGTGGCGCGGCGACATGTACAGATACGCCGGATCCGGCGTGATCGAGAACGGCATCTCCTTGAGCTGGAAAAACTCGATGTACATGCGTGCGTGTCGCCCCCCGGCGAATTTGGACGGGCAGTATACGTGGCGTGCGCGCGCCGCGACCGGCGGCGACGCGCACGCTCCGTACAATGCGCATCGCACCCCGGCATTCTTCCGACATGAACCGCTCGCCGCTGACCCATGCGCTGCTGATCGCCAACATCGCGATCTTCGGACTCGAACTGCTGTCCGGAGGCGCGCTCGTGCAGCGCTGCGCGCTGTGGCCGATCGGCGCCGGTTTCGCGCCGTGGCAGATTTTCACCGGCGCGTTCCTGCACGGCAGCCTGATGCATCTGGCGGCGAACATGCTCGGCCTGTTCGTGTTCGGCCGCGACGTCGAGCGCGCGCTCGGGCAATGGCGCTTCGCGCTGCTGTACGCGCTGAGCATCGTCACCGCCGCCGCCGCGCAACTCGCGGTCGGCGTTCTGCTGCGCGATCCGCATCCGGTGGTCGGCGCATCGGGCGCGCTGTTCGGCGTGATGGTCGCGTTCGCGATGCTGTTTCCGAAGCGCGTCATCATCCTGCTGTTCCCGCCGATCCCGCTGCCGGCGCCGCTGTTCGTCGTGCTGTACGCGGCGTTCGAGCTGTACGCCGGCGTCACCGGCTCGATGTCCGGCGTCGCGCATTTCGCGCATCTCGGCGGACTGGTCGGCGGCTTCGTGCTGATGCGGCTGTGGCGTGTGCGCGCGTCGCGTCGCTGAGCGGCTTCTAGCGTTCCCAGCGCTTGCACATGTCGACGTGCCAGATGCCGTCGTCGAGATACGGCGTCGACGCGACGGCGAAGCCGAGTGACTGGTAGAACGCTTCGAGATGCTGCTGCGCGGCGATCCGGATGTCGTGCTCGGCGTAGCGGATCTGGCAGCCGCGCACGCCTTCCTGCGCGAGCGCGCGGGCGATGCCCTGGCCGCGCGCGCTTTCCGCGATCAGCAGGCGGCCGAGCGACGGCTGCGCGGATTTCAATCCCGGCGGCAGCAGGCGCAGATAGCCGATCAGCGTGCCGGCGCCGTCGCGCACCAGCAGGTGCTCGCATTGCGGATCGAGGCCGTCAAGTTCCTGGTACGCGCATTTCTGTTCGACGACGAACACGGCGACGCGCAGTTTCAGCAGCTCGTACAGCGTCGCCGCGTCGAGTTCGTCCCAGGTGTACCAGTGCCAGTCGAGGTTCATCTGCATGGCGATCTCCGCGGGTCTCGTGCCAGGGAGCTCCTGCACAGGTCTGAATAAAGATTCTTAACCACAGATTTCACAGATTCACACAGATTCAAGCCAAAGAAACAGGCGATTCTTCATTCTGTGTAATCTGTGAAATCTGTGGTTCATGCTTTTGGTTTTTTCAGTCCAGTGCAGAGTTTTCCTGGCGCTGGAAGTCGTAGACGCTGCCGAGCCCGAGCAGCGTCGTCAGTGCGTCGAGCGCGGTCCGCGATTCGTCGAGCAGTTGCGGATCGGCGAGATCGTCGGGCGTCAGGCGGTCGCGGTAGTGGCGCGCGACCCAGTGCGACAGCCGTTCGGCCTGCGCCGCGTCGATCCAGCAGCGCGGATTGACCGCGGCCTGCTCGACCGGATTGAGCACGACGCGCAGGCGCAGGCACGCGGGCCCGCCGCCATTGCGCATCGACTGGCGCAGGTCGAACACGTCGACCGCGGCAACCGGATTGCCGTCGTCGGCGACGATCCGCTCGATCGCGCGCCAGACGCCGGCATGTTCGCGGCTCTCCTGCGCGACGATCAGCCGCATCGTGCCGTCGGCGGTGCAGACCAGTTGCGAGTTGAACAGATAAGACGCGACCGCATCGGCGACCGACACGTCGGCGTCGCGCACTTCGATGAACACCGGTCGCCGCTCGCCGTGCAGATGCGTGCAGATCCACGCGCGCAGAGACTGCGTATCGGCGAACGCGTGTTCGTGATGGAGCAGGACTTCGCGGTTGCCGACCGCGATCACGTCGTTGTGGAACACGCCCTGGTCGATCACGTCCGGCCGCTGCCGGACGAAACAGGTATGCGCCTCGTGCAGGCCGTGCAGCCGCGCGATCGCCTCGCTCGCCAGCCGCGTCTGCCGCGCCGGGAACCGCGTCGGCGCATCTTTGTCGGCGTCGCCGCGGCCGTAGACGAACAGTTCGAGTCCGGCGTCGCCGTAGTCGCCGCACAGCCGCGTGTGATTGGCGGCGCCTTCGTCGCCGAGTGCGGGCGTCGCCGGCAGCGGCGCGTGATGCGCGAAACAGCGTGCGTCGGCGAACACCGCGCGCAGGATGCGCGAGGTCGTGCCGGCTTCGATCACGCGATGCAGGTTCAGGCACAGGTTGGCCGGCGTGAAATGCACGCGGCCGTCCTCGCAGTCGGCGCTCGGCGAGACCGTCGCGGCGTTCGCGGTCCACATCGCCGAAGCGGAACTGGCGGCCGCGAGCAACTGCGGCGCGCGTTTGCGCGCGGCCTGCAGGATCTGCGCGTCGCTGCCGGAGAAACCGAGCCGTCGCAGCGTCGGCAGGTGCGGCCGCTCGTGCGGCGCCAGCACGCCCTGCGCGACGCCGAGCTCGGCGAGCGCGCGCATCTTGGCGATGCCCTGCTGCGCGGCGAGCCGCGGATTCGACGCCTGCTGCGCGTGATGTGCCGACGCGAGATTGCCGAACGCGAGACCGGCGTAGTGGTGCGTCGGCCCGACGAGGCCGTCGAAGTTGGCTTCGACCGCATGCGCGAGTGCTGAAAGGGCCATCGGCGGTCCGCGGTTTCCGGAAAGCGGCGATTGTAGGCAGTGCGCCCGACTGTGGCCTGAAGGGTTTCCTTCAGGCCGGTTTCGGCAGCGGAAATTCGAGAATGACCTTGGTGCCGCCGAGCGTGCCGGGCGCCCAGTCGATCGTGCCGCTCAACTGATCGGCGCGGTTGCGCATGCTGCTCGTGCCACGGCCGAGACCGGCCTCCGGCACGCTCGGCCGCAGGCCGGGGCCGTCGTCGGTGAAATCGAGCAGCAGATGGTCGGCGACCGCGCGCACGCGCACGCGGATATGGCGCGCGTGGCCGTGGCGCAGCGCATTGGTCACCGCTTCGCGGCCGATCCGGAACAGGTGCAGGACCTGCGCTTCGTCGAGCGCCGGATCGGGCAGGTCGGCGGCCTGCCGCCAGTCGAGCACGCTGTCGACCGCGTCGAGCCGCTGCTCGGTTTCCTCGCGCATCTGGCCGAGCGCTTCGAGCAGCGTGCAGGCGTCCTGCTGCGTGCGCGAGACGATGTCGCGGAAATCCTGGACGACCGCGCGCACCAGGTCGGCGTGCGCCGGATGGTCGAGCGCATGCACCAGCGTCGTCAGCTTGGCGCCGATGTCGTCGTGCAGGTCGGCGAGCAGGCGATGGCGTTCCTCGGCCGCCGCGGCCTGGCGCGCGAGCATCAGCTTGTCGGCGAGCTCGCGGTCGAGTTGCGCCGAGCGGCGCCGTTCGCGGCGCAGCAGGACGACGGCGCCGAGCAGCGCGAGCAGCAGGACCAGCGCCAGCGAAATGCAGATCGTGATCATCGCGGCGGATCGACTCTGGCGGCGAGCGCGTCGGCCTCGGCGTCGAGGCCGAGCTGCCGGTACGTCGCCAGCAGCCGCGCGTAGACGAACTGCACCGACGGATGATGCAGATCGAGCACCGGCGGGCCGACGATCGCCGCGGCTTTCTCCAGCGTCGCGCGCGCGGCCCGCCAGTCGCCGCTCTTCATCTGCGCATAGCCATAGGTGCCGAGCATGCGGCCATAGATGATGTTGTTGTCGCTGCGGCCGTCGGCTTTCGGCAGCGCATCGTCGAGCAGTGCGATCGCCTCGCCGGCGCGCCCGGTTTCGCAGAGCACGACCGCGAGGCCGTTGATCGGGAACAGCGACTCCGGATGCGCGCCGGCGTCGGCGCTGCCGCGCAGCGCGATCGCCTGGCGATAGATCCGCTCGGCCGCGGCGTAATGACGCAGATTGCTTTCGATGTTGGCCTGCACATACATCGCGTTCAGCGTATCCGGACTGCTGTCGCCAAGGCTCGCGCGCAGGCCGGCGACGACCTTGCCGATGATCGGCTCGGCCTGCTGCGAACGGTCCTGACGGTCGAGGATGTTGCACAGCACGTATTGCGCGAGCAGCGTCCAGTAGTGCGTCGGTCCGGACACTCGGATGCGATCGGCGATCACGCCGCGGATCTGCGTTTCGGCTTCGGCGAAGCGGCCGCGCTCGCGCAGACGGTCGGCGTAGTCCATGCGCGTCAGCAGTGTCATCGGATGATCGGCGCCGAGCGCTGTCGTCTCGCGCGCGATCAGTTCGCGGAACAGTGCGAGCGCCTGTTCATGCCGGCCGGCGTTGAACAGCACCGAGACATAGCCTTGCGACGCTTCGAGACTGGCGCTGTCGTCGGCACCGAGCGTCGCGCGCGTCTCGTCGGCGAGCGCTTTCAATGCCTTCAACGCGCCATCCTGCTCGCCCATGTAGAGCAGCCCGGTCGCGTATTCGAGGCGGACGCGGAAATGCAGTCGCGGGTCTTCGTCGCGCGGTGTCGGCTGCCGCACCAGCGGTTCGAGCAGCGCGTTGCCGGCTTTCAGTTCGCCGCTCATGTGCAGCGCGCTGGCTTCGGCGAGGCGCAGGCGGATCGTCGCCTCGCTCGCGGCGCCGAGTTCGCGTTCGGTCACGGCACGCGCGTCGCGCGCGAGCCGCAGGCCGGTTTCGACGTCGCCGAGCGCGACGTAGGTGCTCGACAGCGTCGCCGCGAGCGCGGCGCGCGCCGCCGGCGTCAGCGAATGGTCGACCGGCAATTGCAGCCGCGCGGCGTCGAGCGTTTCGGCGACCGTCACCGAACGTCCGCGCGCATGCGCCGGATCGGCCGACACCAGCATGTCGTTGAGGAAGCGGTTGACGGCGGCGAACTCGGCGGCGTGCCGCTCGGCAATCGCGTGCGCGCGCGTTTCCGAGACGGCGTAATACGTCGACGCGGCGGTGCCGCCGAGCAGCGCGAGCACCGCGACGGCGATCGCCGCCGACAGCGCGCGGTGGCGACGGACGAACAGGCCGAGCAGATAGGACGGCGTCGGCGGCCGCGCCTCGATCGGTTGGCGATGCAGATAGCGTTCGAAATCGGCGGCCAGCTCGGCGGCCGAGCCGTAACGGCGCGGCGCTTCCTGCGCCATTGCTTTCATCACCACGGTCTCGACGTCGCCGCGTGCCTGCGGCGCGAGCTTCGAAAGCTTCTCGATGCGGCCGCCGCGGATGATCGCGATCGCCTCGATCACCGTCGACGTCGACAGTCCCGGATACGGCAGCTGGCCGCAGATCAGCTGATAGGCGATGACGCCGAGCGAATAGACGTCGCAACGCGGATCGCTGGCGCCGACCTGGCCGGCGAGCTGTTCGGCGCTCATGTACGGCACCGTGCCGAGCACCTGGCCGGCGACCGTCATCGTCGCGAAACGGTCCTGCGCGACGTGCGCGATGCC
>DASSVA010000069.1:0-13605 GCA_035706385.1 Solimonas sp.
GCCGCTGCTCGAGACCAGCGAATCGGCGTGGCTGGAAACCGGCGACATCAACGCCGGTGCCGTGCAGTTCGACGGCAAGGACATCAAGGGTCCGCTGACGATCGGCGCGACGCTGACGCGCGAGTACAAGCCGGCGGCGGACGACAAGGAGCACAAGGCGCATCCGCAGCGCATCGCGCTGATCGGCGACGCGGATTTCCTGTCCGATGCGTATCTCGAACAGCTCGGCAACCAGCAGCTCGGCCTGAACGTCGTGCAGTGGCTCGCGAGCCGCGACGCGCAGCTCAACATCGACGTGCCGAAGGCGCCGGACACCGCGCTGTACCTGCCGGGCTGGGCGACGATGGCGATCGCCGCCGGCTTCATCGCGATCCTGCCGCTGCTGCTGCTCGGTTTCGGCGTGACGCGCTGGGCGCTGCGCCGCCGGCGCTGATCGCGGAGAACGTCCGATGAAGCGCATCTATCTGAATCTCGCGCTGCTGGCGATCGTCGTCGGTCTCGCCGCGACCGTCTGGTTCACGCAGAAGAAGGAGGAGAAAGGCCCGCCGCTGACGCCGCTGAGCGCCGACGCCGTGCACAGCATCCGCATCGAGCATCCGAACCAGCCGGCGATCGCGCTCGAAAAGAAAGGCGCCGAATGGCAGCTCACCGAGCCGGTGCAATCGCCGACCGATCCGTTCGAAGTCGCCTCGCTCGTCAATCTCGCGACGCAGCAGACCAAGCGCACGCTGAAGCTGGCCGACGTCAAGCTCGCCGATCTCAAGCTCGACCCGCCGCAGTTCACCGTCACGCTCAACGACCAGAAACTCGAATTCGGCGACACCGAGCCGCTCGAATATCGTCGTTACGTCCGCCACGGCGACACGATCGCGCTGATCGACGATCCGTCGGGCACCGCCGTCGATGCCGATTATTCGAACCTGGTCGCCAAGGAACTGCTCAGCCCGGGCGCGGCGATCGAGAAGATCGAGGTGCCGGGTCTCAGCGTCGCACGCAGCGACGGCAAGGACTGGACGGCGACCCCGGCGTCGGAGGCCGCGAGTGGCGACGCGATCGCGAAGTTCGTCGAAGCCTGGCGCGCGGCGCGCTCGATGTGGAACGCGGCGATGCCGGCCGACGGCGGCAAGGGCGAGCCGATCACGATCACGCTGAAGGACGGCGCGATCCATCTGGTGCTGGTCAGCCAGGAGCCGCAGCTGATCATCGACCGGCCCGACCTGAAAATCCGCTATTCGCTGTCGAAAGCCGACGCCGATACGCTGCTGAAGCTGGCCACGCCGGCGAAGAAGTAAAGGCAACGGCTGAACCGCAGATTTCGCAGATTACGCAGATTTAAAGGCAAAGAAGAGCAGCAATCGGCTTCTTGCGCCGTGTGACGCGAGCCGCGACAAGAGCCGTCATTCGGTACGGGTCTTGTGCCGCGCGCTCCGACGTTCTTGCCGCTGCGGCCGTTCAATCTGTGTAATCTGCGAAATCTGCGGTTGACGCTTTTCCGCTTTTTGCTCGCTCGCCCCGATGCCCGAACTTCCCGAAGTCGAAACCGTCCGTCGCGGCCTCGAACCGCATCTGCGCGGACGGCGGATCGAACGCGTCACGGTACGCGACGCGCGCCTGCGCTGGCCGGTGCCGGGCACGCTCGCGCGCGATGCGGCCGGACGGCGCGTCGAAGCGATCGCGCGGCGCGGCAAATACCTGATCGTCACGCTCGACAGCGGCGACCGCATGATCTGGCACCTCGGCATGAGCGGCCGGCTGTTCGTGCTCGACGCCGCGCATCCGCTGGTCAAGCACGACCACGTCGATTTCCTGCTCGACAGCGGCCGGCTGATCCGCTTCCATGATCCGCGCCGCTTCGGCGCGGTGCTGTGGTGGCCGCGCGACGACGACGCGCATCCGTTGCTGGCGACGATGGGACCGGAACCGTTCGATCCGGCGTTCGACGGCGATTATCTGTTCCGCAAATCGCGCGGCCGCGACGTCGCCGTCAAGAACTTCATCATGGACGGCCACATCGTCGTCGGCGCCGGCAACATCTACGCGGCCGAAAGCCTGTTCCGCGCCGGCATCCGGCCGACGCGGCGCGCGGGCAAACTGACGCGCGCCGACGCCGCGCGGCTCGCCGACAAGATCCGCGAAGTGCTCGCCGAGGCGGTCGAACGCGGCGGCACGACGCTGCGCGATTTCTTCGGCGCCGACGGCGCGTCCGGCTATTTCCAGCAGGAGCTGTTCGTCTACGGCCGCGGCGGCGAAGCCTGCCGTGTCTGCGGCGGCGAAATCCGCGCGCTGGTGCTCGGCGCGCGCGCGTCCTGCTACTGTCCGCGTTGTCAGCGCTGATCGGAAACCGCCCGCATGAGCTTCGAACGCCATCCACCGGTCTGGCCGCCGCCGCCGCGCGGCGCGATCGTGCCCGACGCGCGCACGCGGCGCTGCTGCGCCGGCCTCGAAGCGCTGGCGCTGCTGCACGTCGTCGCCGGCCTCGCGTGGCCGCTGCTCGTCGTCGGCACGAGCTGGCTCGACCACTGGCTGCCGGGCATCGCCGCGAATCGCTACTGGTGCGCGCTGATCGGCCCGACGATCGCGAGCTGGGGACTGCTGCTGTGGTTCGTCGTCCGCTTTGGCGTGCGGCGTGGCCAGCGCTGGGCCTGCGATGCGGCGATCGCCGCGATCGGCGTCTGGCTGCCGCTCGATTTCGCGCTGTGCTTCGCGTTCCGCTTCGTGCCCGGCATGGTGCTCGACCCGGCGTTCGGCCTCGTCATGCTCGGCCTGCTCGTCGCGATCCGTCCGCGACTGCCTAGTTGAGCGCCGACGGCACCGCGAGCCGGAACGGGCTGATCTTCGCGTCGAAGCGCTGCTTGCCGTCGACGATCATCATTTCGAATTCGCCGTGCATCGTGCCGACCGGCGTGGTCAGCGGGCAGCCGCTCGTGTACTGGAATTCCTCGCCGGGCGCGAGCACCGGCTGGTAGCCGACGACGCCCGGCCCGCGCACTTCCTCGAGATGGCCTTCGCCGTCGGTGATGACCCAGTGCCGGTTCAGCAGCTGCACGGTGACGTCGCCTTCGTTGCGGATCGTGATGCGATACGCGAACAGCCAGTGTCCGGCCGCGGGATCGGACTGCTCGGCGACGAAGCGCGGCTGCACGAGGATGCGGATGCCACGGGTGACGGTGTCGGACATCGTCTGCCTTCCGGTTGAGGATCGCGGCAGCAGCTTGCGCCGCGATTCCTAAAACATGCCGGTCGCGAGTTTCGCCGCTTCCGACATCATCGTCTGGTTCCACGGCGGATCGAACACCAGCTCGACGTCGCTTTCGACGATCGTCGGAATCTGTTCGATCTTGCTCTTGACGTCGGTGACGAGGATGTCGCCCATGCCGCAGCCGGGCGCGGTCAGCGTCATCCGCACGCTGGCGCGGCGCTTGCCGGGCTCGAGCGTCTCGACCTTGCATTCGTAGACCAGTCCGAGCTCGACGATGTCGACCGGAATCTCCGGGTCGTAACAGGTTTTCAGCTGATCCCAGACCGCTTTTTCGATGTCTTCGTCGCTCGCGTCGGCGGCGACTTCGGGGCCTTTCGCGATTTCCTGGCCGATCGCGTCGGCGTCCCGGCCTTCGATGCGGAACAGATGGCCTTCGACCTGCACCGTGAAACTGCCGCCGAGCGCCTGCGTGATCTGCGCGCGCGCGCCTTCCGGCAGTTCGACCTTGGTGCCTTGCGGAATCAGGATGCCGATGACGTCGCGCGTCAGGCTGACAGGTTCGTGGATGGCGCTCATGGAATTCGATGGCTCGCGCGGGCCGCGCGCGAAAGAACGTGATTTTAAACCAGCGCGGTTCGTCCCGCGTTCAGGAAGCGGCCATGTCCCGTTCATTTATGATCGGCCGACCCGTTTCTCAACCCCGCCGAGACCGACCCATGAACAAGATCGCCTGGCTGTTTCCTGCTGCACTGCTGTTCGGCACCGTCGCGCATGCCGCCGATGCGCCGCCGCCGCGCATCGTCGCGGTCGACGGCCAGGGCGAGGTCAGCGCGCAGCCGGATCGCGCGCGCCTCAATCTCGCCGCCGATGCGCTCGACGCCGATCTGAAGACCGCGGAATCGCAGGTCAACGGCATCGTCCGCGCGTATCTGGCCGAAGCGCGCAAGCTCGGCGCGACCGACAAGGAAATCTCCACCGCCGGCATCAGCATCAATCCCGAGTACGTCTGGGACGACAAGGCCAAGCGGCAGAAACTGGTCGGCTATCGCGCGCGCCGCGACATCGCCGTCACGGTCAGCGACCTCGACAAGCTCGGCGACTTCGTGCTGCGCGCGACCCAGGCCGGCATCAACCACGTCAGCACGCCGACGCTGGAATCGAGCCAGGCCGATGCGCTGATGCGGCAGGCGCTGGCGAAGGCGGCGAGCGATGCGCGCGACAAGGCGAAGCTGCTCGCCGAAACGCTCGGCATGAAGCTCGGCGCGGTGCGCACGCTGCGCGTCAACAGCAACGAGATGCCGCCGCCGCGGCCGATGGTGATGGCCAAGGCGATGGCGTACAGCGCGGAGGACAGCGGTGGCGGCAACACGGAAATGGGCTTCGCCGGCGGCGAGATCAAATACCGCGCGACCGCGAACGCCGAGTTCGATCTGCTGGAACGCTGAAAAATCCGTCATTCCTTGAGCGGAATGACTGGCGAGGAGACCGAAGGAAAGTCTGAACAAGGCCCGCATCGTCATTGCGAGGAGCCGCAAGCGACGAAGCAATCCAGTACACCGCCCGATCCGGCGGCGCTGCTGGATTGCTTCGCTGCGCTCGCAATGACGGTTGGAGAACCAGCCGCGCTGTTTTCGTGAGAGCGATTGTTTTTAAGGATTGAATAATAAGATAATTTCATTCAGTTTCGGCGAGGCGCCGCGCGCGCCACTTCATCCCGCCGCGCCGGCGCCGTGCGTGCGATGCACGGCGATGCGATAATGCGGCGCTTTCTCCCCCGCCTTTTACAGGGGCCGAAAGTGGCCAGCAGCAAACCTACCGCCGTCGTCGGCATCATCATGGGCTCCCGTTCCGACTGGGAGACGATGGCGCACGCCGCGCAGACGCTCGAAGATCTCGGCGTCGCCTATGAGGCGCGCGTGGTGTCGGCGCACCGCACACCCGATCTGCTGTTCGACTACGCCGAAAAAGCCGCCGGTCGCGGCCTCAAGGTCATCATCGCCGGCGCCGGCGGCGCCGCGCATCTGCCGGGCATGTGCGCCGCCAAGACGGCGCTGCCGGTGCTCGGCGTGCCGGTGCAGAGCAAGGCGCTGAACGGTCTGGATTCGCTGCTGTCGATCGTGCAGATGCCGGCCGGCATCCCGGTCGCGACGCTGGCGATTGGTAAGGCCGGCGCGACCAACGCGGCGCTGCTCGCGACGGCGATCCTCGCGACCACCGACAGGCGTCTCGCCGCGAAGCTCGCGAAGTTCCGCAGCACGCAGACGTCGAAAGTCCTCAACGACGAGCCGTTGCAACTCCCATGAAATCATCGCAGGCCGTCGCGAGCGACGGCAGATTGCGGCCTGCCGGCGCGCAGGAACCGCAGTCAACTCATCCGTTGATGAGGATTCCGGGCACCGTCAGGGCGCAAGCTGCCGAGCGCAGCAGGCATGCGGTGATTTCGGCATGAAGATCGGCATCCTGGGGGCGGGCCAGCTGGGACGGATGCTGGCCCTGGCGGGTTATCCGCTCGACTTCGATTTCGTCTTTCTCGATCCGGCGACCGGCGCCTGTGCCGCACCGCTCGGCGAACACATCCACGCCGATTACATCGACGAGCACGCGCTCGCCGAGTTCTGCGTCGGCGTTGATCTGGCGACCTACGAGTTCGAGAACGTGCCGGCGAAAACCGCCGAGTTCGTCGGCAGCCGCATTGCCTTGCTGCCGGCGCCGGTCGCGCTGACGGTCGGCCAGGATCGCCTGTCGGAAAAGACGCTGTTCGACAAGCTCGGCATTCCGGTGCCGCGCTACA
The DNA here is from genome assembly GCA_035706385.1 of Solimonas sp. Taxonomy (GTDB): domain Bacteria; phylum Pseudomonadota; class Gammaproteobacteria; order Nevskiales; family Nevskiaceae; genus Solimonas. The sequence continues at coordinate 5,991 of DASSVA010000069.1, forward strand.
TGCCGGTCGCGACGCGCGAGGCGCTCGAACTCGCGGTCCGCAACGTCGGCCTGCCGGCGGTGCTGAAAACGCGCCGGCTCGGTTACGACGGCAAAGGCCAGGCCGTATTGCGCAAGCCCGAGGACGTCGACGCGGCGTGGGCGAAGCTCGGCGGCCAGCCGCTGATCCTCGAAGCGTTCGTCGCGTTCGAACGCGAGCTGTCGTGCCTCGCGGTGCGCGGCAAGAACGGCGAGCTGCGCTTCTATCCGGTCGTCGAGAACGTCCATCGCGACGGCATCCTGCGCGTCGCGCGGCCGCGCGCGAACGATCCGCTGCAGGCGAGCGCCGAAGCGCACGCGACGCGCATGCTCGAACATCTCGATTACGTCGGCGTGCTGGCGTTCGAGTTCTTCGTCGCCGACGGCATGCTGTACGCGAACGAAATCGCGCCGCGCGTCCACAACTCCGGACACTGGACGATCGAAGGCGCGGAATGCTCGCAGTTCGAGAACCACCTGCGCGCGATCACCGGCCTGCCGCTCGGCTCGACCGCGCTGCGCGGTCCGTCGGTGATGGTCAATTTCATCGGCGATACGCCGGCGAACGCCGCGCTCGCGGCGATCCCCGGCGTCCACATCCATCACTACGGCAAGGCGCCGAAGCCGCAGCGCAAGGTCGGCCACGCGACGGTGACGGCTGCCGACGAACGCGAGCTCGAAGCGCGGCTCGCGCAATTGCAGGCGCTGGTCGCGGCGGTCGAAGGGTAATCAGCCGCGCGCGGCGCGGGGTTCAGCCGTGCGCCGGACGCGGCGCCTGCATCGCCGGACGCGCGTTGAGCTGACGTTCGAGCCGCGCGTCCTTGCGCGCCCACAGCGTGTTGACCCAGGCCTGGAAGCGCGCGCGGAATTCCGCGTCGTGCTCGTAATCGCCGTGCATCAGCTCGGCCGGGATCGGCAGCACGTCGACATGCACCGTCAGGCGATCCTGTTCGCCGCTGTTGAAACTCCACAGCAACGGCTTGCCGGTCGGGCGGTACGCGATCGTCACGTCGATGATGCCGGCGAACTGTTCGCCCATCGCGTTGAGCGTGAACGACATGCCGCCGGCTTTCGGCCGCAGCAGATGCCGGTACGGCGATTCGCGCGCGACGCGCTTGGCTTCGGTGAAGCGCGTGCCTTCGAGAAAGTTGATGACGATGACCGGCTCGTGCTTGTAGATCTCGCACGCGCGGCGCGTCGCCTCGACGTCCTGGCCCTTGAGTTCCGGCCGGGCTTCGAGCTGCGCCTTCGTGTAACGCCGCATGAACGGAAAATCCATCGCCCAGCAGCCGAGCCCGATCACCGGCACGTAGATCAGCTCGTGCTTGAGGAAGAAGCGCGGGAACGGCACACGCGTATGCAGGATGTCGAACAGCAGCAGGATGTCGGCCCACGACTGGTGATTGCTGATCAGCAGGTAATTGCGTTGCGGATCGAGCGGCGTGCGCAGATCGACTTCCCACTGCACCGCGTGCAACAGGCGGAACAGGATCTTGTTCGCCGACACCCAGTTGGTCGCGATCCACACGCAGTAGCGGCTGCACGCGCGCTGCAGCGGCCGATACGGCACGAGCTTGAGGACGATGCCCGGCAACAGCAGCACGAACGCCGCGAGCGTCGTCGCCAGCACGCACACCGAGGTGATGAGGCCGACCACGCTGGGGGGAAAGATGACCGAGAACATCGACGCTCCTCAACGCTCCGCAATCTTTGTCAGCGATGGTAGGCCGGACTCAAGTTTCGCACAGCTTCGATCATCACCGCGGCATGCTCCGGCGGCGTCTGCTGCAGGATGCCGTGGCCGAGATTGAAGACGTGGCCGGAGCCCTGCCCGAAGCTCTCCAGCACGCGGCGCACGGCGGCCTCGATCTTCGAAGGACTCGCGAACAGCCAGGCCGGATCGAGATTGCCCTGCAGCGCGACGCGATCGCCGACCCGCGTGCGCGCGGCGGCGAGATCGGTCGTCCAGTCGAGGCCGAGCGCATCGCAGCCGGTTTCCGCCATCACTTCGAGATGCTGGCCGCCGTTCTTCGTGAACAGGATCACCGGCACGGTCGGCGCGACCCGCTTGAGATGCGTGACGATCTTCGCCATCGGTTCGAGCGAGAAGCGGAGGTAGTCGGCCGGCGCGAGCACACCGCCCCAGGTGTCGAACACCATCACCGCGTCGGCGCCGGCGGCGATCTGCGCGTCGAGATACAGGCTCACCGACGCCGACAGCTTGGCGAGCAGCGCGTCGAGCAGTTCCGGTGCGTCGTAGGCCATGCGCTTGATGCGCGCGTAATCGGAACCGCCGGCGCCTTCGACCATGTACGTCGCCAGCGTCCACGGACTGCCGGCGAAACCGATCAGCGGCAAGCGTTCGCCGAGCGTCGCGCGAATCGTCGCGACCGCATCGATCACGTAACGCAACTCGCCGTGCGGATCGGGCACCGGCAACTGCTCGACCGCGCGTTCGTCACGCACCGGCCGGTCGAACACCGGGCCTTCGCCTTCGACGAAACGCAGGCCGAGGCCCATCGCGTCGGGAATCGTCAGGATGTCGGAGAACAGGATCGCCGCGTCGAGGTCGTAGCGGTCGAGCGGCTGCATCGTCACTTCGCAGCACAGTTGCGGATTGCGGCACAGCGACATGAAGTCGCCGGCCTTCGCGCGCGTCGCGCGGTATTCCGGCAGATAGCGGCCGGCCTGGCGCATCATCCAGACCGGCGTGCGATCGAGCGGCTCGCGCTTCAGCGCGCGCAGGAAGCGATCGTTCTGCAGCTTGCGCATTTCAGCCATGACGATGCTCCAGCGCGTCGGCGATCTCGGCCTGGATCCGCTGCGCCATCGCGCGCGGATCGGCGGCATCGCGGATCGGCCGGCCGATCACGAGATAGTCGGCGCCGGCGCGGATCGCCGCGGCCGGCGTCATGATCCGTTTCTGGTCGGCCTCGACGCGGTTCTCGACCGGGCGGATGCCGGGCGTCACGCAGATCAGTTCGCGCGGCGCTTCACGGCGCAGCCGTTCGACTTCGAGGCCGGACGAGACGACGCCGTCGCAACCGGCGGCAAGCGCGCGACGCGCGCGCGACAGCACCAGTTCGGCGACGTCGCAGGCAAAGCCGAGATCGTCGAGATCGCCCTGGTCGAGGCTGGTCAGCGCGGTGACGGCCAGCACTTTCGTGTCGCCGGATTTCGCGCGCGCCGCCGCTTCCATGATCGACTGGTTGCCGTGCACCGTGCACAGATCGGCGCCGCGTTCCGACAGATTGCGCACCGCACGCGCGACCGTTTCCGGAATGTCGAAGAACTTCAGATCGACGAACACCTTGTTGCCGTCGGCCTTCAGCGACGCCAGCAATTCGAAGAAGCCGGGCGCCATCAGCAGTTCCATGCCGATCTTGTAAAAACCGACGGCGTCGCCGAGCGTCGCGACGAGCTTGCGCGCATCGGCGGCGGTCGGTACATCGAGCGCGGCGATCAGGCGCTCGGCGGGGGGAATGGAAGGACTCATCAGTAACCCGTCAGTAGAAAATCGCAAGCGGGGTCGACCACGCGCAGCCCGGTTTCGACGATATCCGACCGCGCGTCGCGCAGACAGGGCGCGTGTTTCGTACCCGGCCGCGAATTGCGACAGGCCGGCATTATGCGGATTCGCCGCGCACGGCGGCAATCGCCGCCGCGAAACGGCGCAGCGCGGCGGCCAGCGGCATCGCGAATGCCGGATCGGCGACGATCGCCGCGCCGTCGCGCGTGCCGCCGAGCAACGGCAGGCTCAACGATGCGTCATCGACAAAGATGCCGGACATCGTCCGCAGCGTTTCGGCGAGCTGCGCCGGCGCATATCCGGCGCGCGTCGTCGCGTTCAGCAGCGCGACCGGCTTGCCGACGAATTCCGGACCGCTGACCAGCCAGTCGAGCGCGTTCTTCATCACGCCCGATACGCCGTGCGCATATTCCGGGCTCGAGATCAGTACACCGTCGGCCGCGGCGATCGCCGCGCGCCAGTCGCGGACCGCTGATGGCATCGCGTCTTCGAGATCGGGATTGAACAACGGCAGATCGGCGAGCGGATGCAGCCGCACGGAGACGCCGTCCGGCGCGAGCCGTGCCGCGGCGTCGAGCAGCGCGAGATTCGACGATGCGCGCCGCAGGCTGCCGCAGACCGCGAGCCAGTTCATCGTGCTTTCTCCTGCGCGAGCGCATCCTTCAGCGCCTGCGGCGACGGCCGTCCGACGGCTTTCAATTCCTGCGCGAACAGGGCGACGCGCCATTCTTCGAGCAGCCAGCGCGCGGGATGCGCGAGATCGGGCAGTTGCGCGGCGAACGGCGCGACCTGTTTCGTCAGTTCCTCGTCGCGCTGCGGTTTGTTCTGCAACCGGTCGAGCCGCACCTGCAGCGCACGCAGATAGGTCGTCATGCGGCTCCAGTTCGCGTCCGGAATCGCGCCGATGAAATCCGGACCGAACAGGCTCGCGAGCTGCGCGCGCATGTCGGCGACCGGCGCCGGCCAGCGCGCGGCGAACCCATCGAGTGTTTTGCGCACGCCGAGCGCGGCGTTGAGCCAGTTGGCGAGCTGGTCAAGCCGCGCGCCGACATCGAGACTGAACGCGGCGCGCCGTTCGAGCGCGACCTGGAACGCGGCGCGCGTGCGGATCGGCTCATCGATCAATGTCGCGTCGGCGGCGCGCACGGCGAGCTGCGCCGCGATCCGATCGACGTCGAGCGCGAACGGCGTCGCCAGCAGCGCGAGCTTGAGTCGCGCGCTCTTGCCGAGATCGCGCGTGCGTTCCGGCATTCGCGCGAGCAGCAGCGCCCGCGTGCCGGAGCGGTGCGCGACATCGGCCGCTTCGCGCGATTCGAACAATCGCAGATCGATGCGCGCGCCGTCGGCGGCCAGCGCCGGATAGCCGCGCGCGCCGCCCGCGAGCGGCACCGATTCCGGCAGCGCGTCGAAATCCCAGTCGGTCAGTTTTTCACGCGCCCATTTCTGCAAGGTCTCGTCGCGCGACGCGGCCTGTTGCAGCGCGCTGCGCGCGGCGCCGCTGAAACGGCCGCGCAGACCGGCTAGCGTATCGGCGACACCGAGGATCGCGCCCTTGTCGTTTTCGAGTTGCAGCCGCGGCTTCAGGTAGGCGTCGAGCTTGTCCGGCGCGAAATCGCTCGGCTCCAGACGCACGCCGGTCATCTGTTGCAGCGCCCGACACATCGCCGGCAACAGTTCGCCGTCCTCGGGTGAAAGCCGCGCGTGCAGCGCCTGCGCGTATTCGGCGGCCGGCATCACCTGACGACGCAGCGGCTGCGGCAGCGAACGGATCAATGCTTCGAGCTTCGCCGCGCGCAGGCCCGGCACGAGCCAGTCGAACCGCGCCGGCGGCAGCTGATGGACCTGCGCGAGCGGAATGTGGAAGGTCACGCCGTCGTGTTCCTCGCCCGGCTCGTGCGAATACGAAAGCCGCAACGTGACGCCGCCGACGTCGAGATGATCGGGAAACAGGCTTTCGACGTCGGCATTCGCGCCGGGACGCAGCGCATCGCGCTCGTCCATCGTCAGCGTTTTCTGCGCGCCGGCGTCGCGACGCAGCCAGTTCTTCAGCGCCGCGGTCGTGCAGACCTCGGCCGGGATGCGCGCGTCGTAGAACGCGTGGAACTGTTCGTCATCGGCGAGCAGGTCGGGGCGCCGCATCTTCGCTTCCTTGTCGCGGATCGATTCGATCAGTTCGAGGTTCGCGTCGAGGAATGCCGGCTTGCGCTGCATCGCGCCGGCGACGAGCGCCTCGCGAATGAAGATCGCGCGCGCCTCGACCGGATTCGTCGAGCCGTAATGGCGCGCGCGCGTCAGCAGCGGCAGGCCGAGCAGGCTGACGTGCTCGGTCGCCGTCACTTCGCCGCGCTCGGCATTCCATTGCGGATGCAGCAGCGTGCGCCTGACCAGATGCGGCGCGACGCGTTCGAGCCAGTCCGGTTCGATCGCCGCATTCGTGCGCGCGTAGAGCTGCGAGGTCTGCGCGAGCTGCGCGCTCATCAGCCATTGCGGCTGTTTCTTGATCAGTGCCGAACCGGGATGAATCCGGAAGCGGCGATTGCGCGGACCCTGGTACTCGTTCTTTTCCGGCAGCTTGTGGCCGATGTGATCGATCAGTCCGGCGAGCAGCGCTTCGTGGATCGGCACGAAGCGTTCGTCGAGCTTTTCATTGGTCCAGCGTTCGCCTGCGCTTTTCGGGGTTTCCCCGTCGCTGACGAGATCGCGCAGCTGCCGATGCACCGCTTCCCATTCCTCCATCCGCAGGAACGAGACGAAGTGATCGCGGCAGATTTTGCGCAACTGGCGGTTGCTCGATTTGTCGCTCCAGTCGCGCCACTGCTGCCAGAGCTTCAGCAGCGTCAGGAAATCCGAACGCGGATGGCGCCACGCAGCGTGCTTCTGCCGCGCCTGTTCCTGCGCATCGGCCGGCACTTCGTGCGGGTCCTGTACCGACATCGCCGCGGCCAGCACGACAATCATGTCCTGCGCGATGTTGCCCTTGCCGGCGAGCGCGATGCGCGCGACGCGCGGATCGAGCGGCAGCCGTGCGAGTTCGCGGCCGAGCGCGGTCATCGCGCGCGACTCGTCGAGCGCGCCGAGCGTCTGCAGCACGCGGTACGCGTCGGCGACGTGGCGGTTGTCGGGCGCGTCGAGCCACGGAAAATCCTCGACGTCGCCGAGGCCGAGTGCGGTCATCGACAGGATCACGCCGGCGAGATTCGCGCGGCGGATTTCCGGATCGGTGAACGCCGGTCGCGCCGCGAAATCGTCCTCGGCGTAGAGCCGCACGCAGATGCCGGGGCCGAGCCGGCCGCAGCGGCCGGCGCGCTGGTTCGCCGCCGCCTGCGAGACCGGCTCGATCTGCAGTTGCTGCACGCCGGTGCGCGGCGCGAAGCGGTTGATCCGCGCGGTGCCGGTGTCGACGACGCAGCGGATGCCCGGCACCGTCACCGAGGTCTCGGCGACATTGGTCGCGAGCACGATGCGCGGCTGTTTGCCCGGCGAGAACACCGCGTCCTGCGCGTTCGCGGCGAGCCGCGAATACAGCGGCAGCACGTCGACGCGAGGGAAGCGGCCGCCGAGCACGCGCGCGGCGTCGCCGATTTCGCGCTCGCCGGGCAGGAACACCAGCACGTCGCCGTTCGGACGCCCGCGCCACAGATCGTCGATCGCCGACGCGATCGCGCCTTCGAGATCGCCGTCGTCGGCCGGTGCGCGATAGCGCATCTCGACCGGATACGTGCGGCCGGACACGAGTTTGACCGGTGCGTCGTTGAAGTGCCTGGCCAGCTTTTCCGGATCGAGCGTCGCCGACGTGACGATGATCTTGAGGTCCGGGCGCTGCGGCAGGATGCGCTTGAGCCAGCCGAGCAGGAAGTCGATGTTGAGGCTGCGCTCGTGCGCCTCGTCGATGATGATCGTGTCGTACGCGTTCAACAGATGGTCGCGGCCGAGTTCGGCGAGCAGGATGCCGTCGGTCATCAGCTTGATCATCGAGCGTTCGGACACGCGGCGGTCGAAACGCGTCTCGTAGCCGACGAGATCGCCGAGGTTCGTGTCGAGCTCGCGCGCGATGCGGTTGGCGACGCTG
>DASSVA010000070.1:0-3294 GCA_035706385.1 Solimonas sp.
ATGACGCTGACGCTGGTCGTCGGCCTGGCGCTGATGGGCCTGACCTACGGCCCGCTCGGCACGATCCTCTCCGAACTGTTCCCGACCGCGGTGCGCTACACCGGCGCATCGCTGACGTTCAATCTCGCCGGCATCGTCGGCGCGTCGCTGGCGCCGTACATCGCCACGTATCTCGCCCGGCATTACGGCCTGCAATACGTCGGCTATTACCTCAGCGGCGCCGCGCTGCTGACGTTCGCGGCGCTGTGGCTGACGCATGAGACGAAGGACGCGTGACATGCTCCCTCTCCCCGCACGCGGGAGATGGCATGCGAGTCGCGGCAGACGAGATCAGGTTCTCCCTCTCCCCGCACGCGGGGAGAGGGAATGTGAAAGTACCTCTGGATGAACGGGGGTGCCGTCATTGCGAGCCGCACAGTGGCGAAGCAATCCAGCGCATGACGGATCGGGCTGCGCTGCTAGATTGCTTCGTCGGCTTCGCCTCCTCGCAATGACGGAATTTGAGTGTTTCACGCGCATATAGCGAAAAAGCAGAAAGACGTTGAGGAGAAACAGCCGATGCTCGGCCTGACGCGTTACCAGTGGATCGTGCTGTTCGCGGCGTGGCTCGGCTGGGGGTTCGATCTGTTCGACAGCATCCTGTTCAACTTCGTCGCGCCGAACTGCGTGCCGACGCTGCTGCATCTGCCGATCGGCTCGCCGGAAGCCAGGCAGGCGACGCTGTACTGGACCGGCGCGCTGACCTCGCTGCTGCTGATCGGCTGGGCGGCGGGCGGCGTGCTGTTCGGCTACGTCGGCGATCGCATCGGCCGCACGCGGACCTTGCTGATCACGATGCTGATGTATGCGTTCGGCACCGCGGCGTGCGCGTTCGCGCCGAACATCTGGGTGCTCGCGGCGTTCCGCGTCGTCGCGTCGCTCGGCATCGGCGGCGAATGGGCGGCCGGCGCGGCGATGGTCGCCGAGGTGATGCCGGAGAAGCGTCGCGTCGAAGCCGGCGCGCTGCTCTACACCTCCGCGGTATTCGGCACCACGCTGGCGACGTTTCTCAACCTGCAGATCGCCGGCCGCTGGTTCGCCGACCAGCCGGAAGTGTCGTGGCGCTATGTGTTCCTGTGCGGACTGATTCCGGCGGCGGTCGCGTTCGGCGTGCGCCTGTTCGTCCGCGAGCCCGAGCGCTGGACGCGCGTCGCTGAAACCGCCGCGCCGCCGCGACTCGGCGAACTGTTCTCGCCGCAACTGCGCCGCATCACGCTGAGCGGTTTCCTGATGGCGGTGATCGCGCTGATCACCTGGTGGAGCTGCAATGCGTTCCTGCCGGTGTTCGCGACCGGCCTCGCGCAGACCGAAGCGGCGCTGCGCGGCTTCGACAAGAGCGCGACGCTGCAACTGATCGAGAACTGGAAGTTCCACGCGACGATGGCGTTCAACATCGGCGGCCTGATCGGTACGCTGCTGACGATCCCGGCGGCGAAGAGGCTCGGCCGGCGACCGATGTTCGCGCTGTATTTCGCCGTGTCGACGGTCTCGATCTTCCTCACGTTCGGCGTGCCGCTGCCGCCGCAACTGCGGCTGTACTGCTACTTCCTGATCGGCTTGTCGGTGTTCGGCGTGTTCGGCAGCTTCACGTATTACCTGCCGGAACTGTTCCCGACGCGGCTGCGCGCGACCGGCGCCGGCTTCTGCTACAACATCGGCCGCGTGATCGCGGCGATCGGCCCGTTCGTCGTCGGCGTGCTCGCATCGAAAGTCGCCGACGGCGCGATCGGCGTGCTGTTCTGGATCGGCGTCGTGCCGCTCGCCGGCGTGCTGCTGATGCCGCTCGTCATCGAGACCAGAGGCCACGCGCTGGCGGATTGATCGGACTCAATATCCTTCACCGCGCGTCGTCTCCATCGATCGGACACGATCCAGCGGACTGACGGCACCGAGCCCGCCACGGTTCACGACATGCGTATAGATCATCGTGGTCCGGACATCGCTATGGCCAAGCAACTCCTGCACCGTACGGATATCGGCACCGGCCTCCAAAAGATGCGTTGCAAAGGAATGGCGCAAGGTATGCGGCGACACCGGTTTGGCGATTCTCGCTTGCAGCGCCGCACGACGGATCAACTTCTGTATTGAAGATTCTCCAAGATGGTGGCGACGCTCCGTTCCCGATACCGGATCAGTCGAAAAGTGGTCGGCCGCAAATACATATTGCCAACCCCATTCCCGCGTCGCATTCGGATATTTGACGGCCAACGCATCCGGCATCCAGACACCCGCCTTCCCGCGGCGGAGGTCCTCGTCGAAAACCGTGCGGCGCCATGCCAGATGTGCGCGCATCGGCGCCAGCAATACCTGCGGAAATACCGTCACGCGGTCTTTGCCACCTTTGCCGTCGCGCACGCACAACTCACGGCGATCGAAATCAACATCCTTGACCCGGAAACGCAAAGCCTCCAGTAGCCGCATTCCCGTTCCATACAGCAAATGAACGACCAGAGCCGCAGTGCCTTCCTCCCCCACGGCCGCAAGCAAATCGCCGGTTTCACGCCTGCTCAGCACCGTCGGCATTCGCTTTGGCTTTTTGGCACGCGTGACATCGGACAGCCATGGAAGATCCTCGCCGAGCACCTCCTTGTAGAGAAACAGAATCGATGCCAGCGCGAGATTCTGCGTGCTCGAAGCAACATTCCGGTCCGTCGCCAAACTGGAAAGAAACACTTCGGCCTCCGGCTGCCCGAGCGTCGAAGGATGCCGCTTGCCGTGAAAAACGATAAAGCGTTTAATCCAATGCCAGTACGTCTCCTCCGTCCGGCGACTGTAGTGCAAGGCCCGGATGCGAAGCCGAAACTGATCATGCAATTTAAGGGGACTGTTTCGTGACGTGTTTTTATCCATCTAATCCTCCGCGTCTGAAAAAGGAGCGGCGGACCAAAGTGTTAGCGATTTCAGTCCGGAATTATGCGGAACAGATCACAGATTAGACGGACAGCACCGTCCGTCTAATTGGCGTTAGGTGCCGCACGTGACATCACTACTACTTCGGGTACTTCTAATGGGAGTTCTTGCCAGCATCTTCGGCCGCGCCTTTGGCTCAGAGCCACCCTCTGGCCGAGTCGATCGGGACGAGGAGTTTGTGGACGTCATCCTGCCCATCGCCGAGCATAAGTGGAGCAAGGACGGCTCCCTGACTGTCATTGCCAGGGGCTCAGTTAAAGGCCGCGTTGTCAGCTTCGCAATTGACTTGGCGCCAGAATGGAAGCCCCAACCCATAGAGGACACCCCAATCACCCTGTACTGGGG
>DASSVA010000071.1:0-10958 GCA_035706385.1 Solimonas sp.
CGGCGGCGATGAAGCGGAACGCCAGCGTCTCGCCACGCAGCAGTGCGTCGAGATGATCGAGCAGCAGGCTGTTGAAGCCGGCGTCGGCAGCGACCACGCCGTCGAGCTCGACGCGTTTCTTCCGCAGCGGCTCGCCGCGGCGCGTACGCTTGAAAAGCTCCGCCTCGCCGCCGCCGAGCGCGGCGATGCCTTCGAGATAACCGTCGCCCGGCAGTTCGAGCCGGTAGACCGGCACATCCGGATTCGCGCTGAAATCGAGCGTCTTGCGCGCGAACTCGCGACCCTGCGTATCGACGTAGCGGATCTCGCCGCCGAGCCAGCGATCGCCGTCATAGCGCTGGCGGTGTCGTTCGGTGTACAGGAAACGGCCACTGTCGAGATCGAACGCGTAGCCGTTGAACGACTCGATCCGTTCGGCCGCGCCGGCCATCGCGGCGAACAGCAGCGCGACGGCGGCGACGCAGGCGTTTCTCACGCCGCGACGCCGCGCGGCACGAAGCGGTAATGCGCGACGCCCCATTCGTCGCCGCCGGCGTAGCCGAACAGCTCGGCGACCGCCATGTAAAACATCCGCCAGCGCTGCACGGCGATCGCCGCCTGCCGCGCGCCGTGCGTGCGCGCGAACAGCCGGCGGGCCTCATCGCGTCGCGCATCGAGCGCCGCGAGCCAGTCTTCGGCGGTTCGCGCGTAGTGCGTACCCGGCAGCCACCATTGCGCATCGAGACGCAGATCGTCCTGGAACTGCGCGAGCAGATCGAACGACGGCATCTGTCCGCCGCGGAAGAAATGCCGTGTCATCCAGTCGCTCGCGTCGCGTTCCTCGAACGGATAGCGCAGCTCGCGGTGCGCGAAAATGTGGACGAACAGCTGGCCGTCGGCGCGCAGCCAGCGTGCGATTTTGGCGAACAGGCGCTGGTAGTTGCGCATGTGTTCGAACATCTCGATCGACAGCACGCGGTCGAACCCTCCGCCGAGCCCGTCGGCCGTGAAGTCGAAATCGGCGATGTCGCCGGTGACGATCCGCAGATTGCGCAGACCGGCTTCACGGGCGCGGTTCAGAATGAACTCACGCTGGCCGGCGGAATTCGACAGGCCGACGATCTGCGCCCGCGGATAGCGGCGCGCGAGCCACAGCGACAGCGAGCCCCAGCCGCAACCGAGATCGAGAATGCGCTGGCCGTCGCGCAATCCGGCGCGCTCGGCGTAGAGGCTCAGCATCGCCTCCTCGGCCGCGGCCAGCGACGCGCTTTCGTCCGCATACAGACAGCACGAATACTTGAGGCACGGCCCGAGATGCATCGCGAAGAAGTCGGGCGGCACTTCGTAATGCTGTTCATTCGCGGCGCCGGTGTCGATCGCGATCGGGCTCGCGCGCAGCGTCGCGAGCCAGGCGGCGCGCGCGGCCGGCGTATCGCGCCGCCGCTCGTCGCGCAGGCGCTGCGCGATCAGGCGGCGCATGCCGATCCGCGTCAGCCGGTCGGGAACGTAACCGCGTTCGCAGAGATCGATCAGGTTCATGAGCGCGGCGGCCAGGGGATGAGGACGGATGTGCGACGCACGTAGTCGCGATAGCCGGGCTTGCGGCGCATCAGCTCGGCTTCGAGCAGCGGCACGCCGGAGAAGCGCAACAGCAGCGTCGCCATCACCAGCGGCGCGGCGAACGTCGCCCAGCCGCACGGCGCGCCGAGCGCGAGCGGCACGTACGCGCACCAGTGCAGGCATTCGAAGAAATAGTTCGGGTGCCGCGACCAGCGCCACAGTCCGGTATCGCAGACACCGCCGCGGCGTTGCGGATCGGCGCGGAACGCCGCCATCTGCGCGTCGGCGACGGCCTCGCCGGTCAGCGCGACGAGCCAGATCGCGATGGCGGCGACGATCGCCGCCGGCGACGGCATCGCGATGCGCCACGCGACCGGCATGAACGCGCTCGCGGCGAGCGTCAGCGTGAACAGGTTCTGGAACTGGAAGAACGCGAACATCTTCACTTGCGCGGCATCGCCCCAGCGCGCGCGCAGTTGCGCATAGCGCCAGTCCTCCGGCGCGCCGGCATTGCGCCGCCACAAATGCGCGCCGAGCCGCAGCCCCCACAGCCCGCCCATCAGCGCGAGCAGCAACCGTAGTGCCGGCGGCGCGCCGCCGAGCAGCGCGAACAGCACGGCGATCGCGCCGAGCGTCCACGCCCAGATCGCATCGACGATGCCGGCGTTGCCGCTGCGCCGCTGCAAGCACCATGCGCCGCACTTGGCGGCGAACGCGAACGAGGCAGCCAGCAGCAGCGCCGCCGACGGTGTGGCACTCATGCCGTCACCGGCTTGCGCAGCGTCAGGTGCATCAGATCGATGCTGCCGGTCGAAAACCCGCACTCGCAATACGCGAGGTAGTAGCGCCACATGCGCAGGAAGCGCCGACCGTATTCGCGTTCGATCGCCGTCTCGTGTTCGAGCACGCCGCGATGCCAGCAGGCCAGCGTGCGCGCATAGTCGGCCGCGAAGAACGCCGGCGCCTGCGGATCGAGGCCGGCGTTCACGGCGAGCGACGTGAACCGCGCCGGCGTGCTCAGCATGCCGCCGGGGAAGATGTACTTCTGGATGAAATCACGCTTGCCGCGATACGCATCGAAGATCGCCGGATCGATCGTGATGCCCTGCAGCGCGGCGATGCCGCCCGGCGCGAGCACGCGCGCGATGGTTTCGAAATAGGTCGGCCAGTACGCCTCGCCGACCGCCTCGTACATCTCGATCGACGCGACGCGGTCGAAAGTCCCGTCACCGAGATCGCGGTAATCCTGCAGGCGAAACTTCACGCGATCGCCGAGACCGGCCGCGGCGGCGCGGCGTTCGGCTTCGCGCAGCTGTTCGTGCGACAGCGTGATGCCGGTGACGCGGCAGCCGCTGCGCTGCGCGGCGTGGATCGCGAAGCCGCCCCAGCCGCAGCCGATTTCCAGCAGATGCCGGTCGGGGCCGAGTTCGAGGCGATCGCAGAGCAGATCGAACTTGTGGCGCTGCGCGTCGTGCAGCGATTGCTCCGGCGAGGCGAACACCGCGCTCGAATACACCATGCCCGGATCGAGCCAACGCGCGTAGAAGTCGTTGCCGAGATCGTAGTGATATTCGATGTTGCGGCGCGCGCCGCGCCGCGTGTTGCGCCGCGCGCGATGGCGCACGAGCCCCCACAGGCGCGCCAGCGCGTTGCGCTCGTACGGCCCGCGCACGCGCTGCTCGTTGCGATACAGCACCTGCAGCAACGCACTCAAGTCCGGCGAATCCCAGTGACCGGCCATGTAGGACTCGCCGAAGCCGACTTCGCCGCCGGCCAGCACACGGGCCAGCAGGCGCGCGCTGTGAACGCGCAGCACGCCGTGCGGTCCGGGCTGTGCGCCGTCGAGTCGCGACACGCTGCCGTCGGGCCATTCGATGTCGAGCCGGCCGACCGCGAAATCGCGCAACATCCACAGCAGCAGGCGCGACATCAGGCGGCTCGTCAACGCGCCGGCGCGTTCGACATTGCGCGCGGGCACGGCGGACACATCGGGAATCGGTTGGCGCATCAGCTGATCTCGGACGACGGCGGAAGGGGCTTGCTGAAAAACGGCGCGCGACGCCACCACAGGCGCAGCGCCTGCCAGTGGATCGCGGCGACGACCTTGACGACCAGCCACGGCATGCCGAGCAGCGCACGCAACAGCGCGGCGCTGCTCAGGCCGTGGCGACGGCCGGCCATGCTCGCGTCGAGCACCGGCGCGCCGCGCAGGGTTTCGCGAATCGCGACGCGCAGGCGTTCGGCGGGCGCTTCGACGCGGAACCGGTAACGGCTGTCCTGCAGTTCGAGAAACGGCGAGACGTGAAAGACCTTGTCCTTGTCGATCGCCTGCGTCCATCCGATCGCGTCGCCGGCGCGCTCGAGCACGTAGCTGTGCCGTTCGCCGAAGGTGTTGCGCACTTCGGCGATGACGGCGCGCAGCCGGCCGTCGCGCGATTCGCAATACCACAGCGACAGCGGATTGAATGCGTAGCCGCAGATGCGCGGCAGGCACAGCAGGCGGATGCGCCCGCCGTCCGGCGCGAGACCGGCGGCGCGCAGCGTGTCCTCGGCCCATTCGCGCAGCGCGCCGCGGCGGCGATTGCCGTGATCGCGATCGTCGACGCCGAACAGGTTGAACGCGTTGTGCGAGAACAGCCACAGCGACTGCGCGACGGTGTCGAGGCGGTCGATGTCGACCAGCAGATAGAGCAGCCGGTAGGCAAAGCGCAGACGCGGCGCCGCATGGCGGCGATGCGTGACGCGGCAGTCGTACAGCACGGCCGCGCCTGCTGCGACGCCGCTCATGGCACGGCCACCGGCTGCAGCGCGTCGGCGATCGTCGCGCCGTCGTCGCCGGCGTGCGGCGCGCCGAGTACGGCCCAGGCCGGCAGGCAGTGCCGATCGAGACGCGCGACGACGTTGAGCGCCGAACGCAAGCCGTCCTCGTGAAAGCCGAAGCCGGTCCATGCGCCGGCCCACCACAGGCCGCCGCGACCCTGGATCGCCGGCAGGCCGCGGTGCGTCGCGACCGATGCCGGACCGTAGAACGGATGCTCGTACTCGGTTTCGTACAGCACGTGGCCATCGGCGATCGGCCGGTGCGGATTGAGCGTGACGATGTACGGCACGTCACCGGCGATGCCTTGCAGCCGGTTCATCCAGTAGCTGCCGCTGATCGGCTCGCGATGCACCTCGTCGCGCGGATGCCGGTAATTCCAGCTTGCCCACGCGAAGCGACGGCGCGGCAGGAAGCTGCGATCGGTATGCAGCACGCAGCGGCTGCGCGTGTACGGAATGCCGCCGAGCACGGCGCGTTCGTCGGCGTCCGCGTCACCGATCATGCGCAGCGCCTGATCGGCGTGCACGGCGCAGATCACCGCGTCGAAGCGTTCCTCGCCCGTCGCGCTGCGCAGATGCACGCCGTCAGGTCTGCGCGCGATCGCGTGCACCGGCGTCGCCAGACGCAGTTCGCCGCTGAACTGGCGCAGCAGGCGGCGCACGTAGACCTGACTGCCGCCGACGACCGTGCTCCAGCGCGGCTGGTTCATCGTCGTGAACAGGCCGTGCGCGTCGAAGAAGCGCATGAAATCGGCGGCCGGATATTCGGCGGCCTCGGCCGGCGAGCAGCTCCAGATCAGGCCGGCCATCGGCAGCAGGTAGCGGCTGCGCAGTTCGCGGCCGAAACCCTGCGCGTCGAGGAATTCGCCGAGCGAACCTCGCGGCAGCGCGTCCTGTCGCAACAGCGCCCGGCAGCGCGCGTTGAGCGCGAGGATGTCGCGCAACAACCGCCAGTGCGCGGGCCGCAGCAGATTGCGCGGCTGCGCGAAGAACGACAGCGGATTGTCGCTGCCGCGCCATTCGTATGCGCCGTCGCCGATCGACACCGAGAACGACATCGCCGTCGCGCGCACCGGCACGTCGAGTTCGGCGAACAGCGCCGTCAGGTTCGGATAGTTGTGCGGGTTGAAGACGATCCAGCCGGTGTCGATCGGCTGCGGCCCGGCCGGCGTCGGCACGACGATGGTGTTGGTGTGGCCGCCGGCGCGCGCATCCTGCTCGAACACGACGATGCGATGCCGCTTCTGCAGCGCATGCGCCGCCGCCAGACCCGAAATGCCGGCGCCGATGATCGCGATGTCCAAGCCGCCCTCCCGCTGTGTTGCTGACCACAGCGAATACGGACGGCTTCGCGATTCGGTTTCACGGCCGGCGGCGGTTGTGTTCGGCGCGCCGGCGGCGCACCATGCGCGCCGCCAGCCCGACGGCATCCTCCTCATGGCCGCGCCTTCCTCCGTCATCGATCCGACCGCCCTGCTCGTGCGCCGACTCGGCACGGTGCCGTATGCGGATACGTTGCGGCGCATGCGCGAATTCACCGACGCGCGCGACGCCGGCACGCCGGACGAGCTCTGGCTGCTCGAACATCCGCCGGTGTTCACGCAGGGGCAGACCGGCAAGGCCGAACACGTGCTCGCGGCCGGCGACATTCCGGTCGTGCAGGCCGATCGCGGCGGCCAGATCACGTATCACGGCCCCGGCCAGCTCGTCGTCTACGTGCTCGTCGATCTGCATCGCCGCGGTTTCGGCGTGCGCTCGCTGGTGACGCGCATCGAGCAGGCGATGATCGCCACGCTGCGCCGCTACGGCATCCGCGCCTACGCCGATCCGGCGGCGCCGGGCGTCTACGTCGACGACGCGGCCGGCACGCGGATGAAGATCGGCTCACTCGGCCTGCGCGTACGCCGCGGCTGCAGTTATCACGGCCTGTCGCTGAACGTGGCGATGGACCTGGAACCGTTCTCGCGGATCAATCCCTGCGGCTATCAGGGCTTGCGGATGACGCAGGTGTCGGCGCTCGGCGGCCCGGCGGCGATCGCCGATGTCGGCGACGAACTGGTCCGGCAGTTGCGGCAACAGCTCGAAGCGGATCACCGGCCGACGACCCCGTAAAAACGCGCCGCGAAGCCGCGTTTAATAATCAGTCGGCCGTTCAGAAAGCCTCGGGTACAATCGGAGCCTCGCTGTTCGTGGCATCCTTTTCGCAAACCTCAACGGCCCACCGATGACCGACGCCCGCACGATGCCCGCGCCCGCCGCCGACAGCGCCACGCTGGTCCGCGTCCGTGGCCTGCATTTCAGCCAGGGCCGCCGCAAGATCTACGACGGCCTCGACGTCGACATCGCGCGCGGCAGGATCACCGCGATCATGGGCCCGTCCGGCACCGGCAAGACCACGCTGCTGCGCATCATCGGCGGCCAGTGGCGGCCCAGCGCCGGCGCGGTCGAGTTCGACGGCGTCAATGTCCACAGGCAGCGCCAGAAAGGTCTGTACGCGCTGCGCAAGCGGATGAGCCTGCTGTTCCAGAACGGCGCGCTGCTGACCGACCTGTCGGTGTTCGAGAACGTCGCGTTCCCGCTGCGCGAGCACACGAAACTGCCGGAAGCGGCGATCCGCGACATCGTGCTGATGAAGCTCGAAGCGGTCGGCCTGCGCGGCGCGCGCAAGCTGTATCCGGAAGAACTGTCCGGCGGCATGGCGCGTCGCGTCGCGCTGGCGCGCGCGATCGCGCTCGATCCGGAAATGGTCATGTACGACGAACCGTTCACCGGCCAGGACCCGATCAGCATGGGCGTGCTGATGCGGCTGATCCAGTCGTTGAACCGCTCGCTCGGCATCACCTCGGTGATCGTCTCGCACGACGTCGAGGAAGTGCTGTCGATCGCCGACTTCGCGTACGTGATCTCCAACGGCCAGGTGCTCGCGCGCGGCACGCCGGACGAAATCCGCGCGTCGGAATCCGAATACGTGCAGCAGTTCCTGCAGGGCCGGCCGGACGGGCCGGTCGCCTTCCACTTCAAGGCGAGGCCGCTCGCCGACGAACTTATGGAGCGCGCATGAGAGGCGGCATCTTCAGTGTGCTGTCGGACTTCCTGTCCGGGCTCGGCCGCGCGCAGTTCTTCCTGCTCGGCATCCTGCGCGCGGTACCGGCCGCGCTGCTGCGGCCGCGCGCGATCGTCAAGCAGCTGTACATGATCGGCGTGCTGTCGCTGATCATCATCGTCATCTCCGGCATGTTCATCGGCATGGTGCTGTCGCTGCAGGGCTATCACACGCTGGTGCGCTTCGGCGCCGCGAGCTCGCTCGGCGTGCTGGTCGCGCTGTCGATCATTCGCGAACTCGGCCCGGTCGTCACCGCGCTGCTGTTCGCCGGTCGCGCCGGTTCGGCGCTCGCCGCCGAGATCGGCCTGATGCGCGCGACCGACCAGCTGTCGGCGATGGAAATGATGGCGGTCGATCCGATGCGCCACGTCATCGCACCGCGCTTCATCGCCGGCATCATCGCCGCGCCGCTGCTGACCGCGATCTTCTGCGTGATGGCGA
Organism: Solimonas sp.; assembly: GCA_035706385.1. Lineage (GTDB taxonomy): Bacteria > Pseudomonadota > Gammaproteobacteria > Nevskiales > Nevskiaceae > Solimonas. The sequence goes on from DASSVA010000071.1 coordinate 7,904, forward strand.
TCGGCGTCGCCGGCGGTCATGCGATCGGCGTCGAACTGCTCGGCGTCGACGCCGGCAGCTACTGGTCGCAGATCCGTGCGAACGTCGACGTGCACGACCTGATCCAGAGCTTCATCAAGGCCGCCGTGTTCGGCGCCGTGATCAGCTGGATCGCCGTCTATCAGGGCTACCACGCCGCACCGACGTCGGAAGGCGTTTCGCGCGCGACGACATCGACCGTCGTCGTCTCGTCGTTGAGCATTCTCGCGCTCGACTTCATCCTCACCGCATTCATGTTCCGTTAACCGCTACGGGCTAGAGATCGATCATGCAATCCAGAGCCTTGGAAATTCTCGTCGGGTTCTTCGTGTGCCTCGGCGTCGCCGCCGTGTTCGTGCTGACGTTCCGCGTCGCCAGCCTCGACACCGTCGGCAACGGCGATGCCGTCTACCGCGTCAGCGGTCTGTTCCAGAACATCGGCGGCCTGAAATCCGGCGCGGCGGTGTCGATGGCCGGCGTCAAGATCGGCCGCGTGCGCGACATCGCGATCGATCCCAGGAGTTTCGAAGCGCGCGTGACGATGGACATCTCCAAGCAGTACGACAAGATTCCCGAGGATTCGAGCGCGAAGATCCTGACGTCCGGCCTGCTCGGCGAGCAGTACATCGGCCTCGAACCGGGTGGCATGGACGACTATCTCAAGGACGGCAGCGAGATCACGCTGACGCAGAGCGCGCTGGTCCTCGAAAACCTCATCGGCCAGTTCCTCGCCAACCAGGGCGATTCGAAGGACGACAAGCTCGCCGCCGCGATCGGCAAGCTCGCCGATTCCCTGCAACCGGCAAACAAGGCGCCGGCCGGCGCCGCATCAGGAGCCAGCAAATGATTTCCGCTTCGCGCAACCCGCTTCGCATGCTGTGCCTCGGCGCCGTCGCGGCGCTGTCGATCGCCGCCACCGCGCTGGCCGCCGCGACGCCGCCGGACCAGGTCATCAAGACCACGACCACGACGATCCAGGCCGATATCACCCAGAACGTCGCCAAATACCGCGCCGACAAGGCCAGCTTCTACAAGATGGTCGACACCGAGATCGTGCCGCACTTCGACACGACCTACATCGCCAAGGTGATTCTCGGCACGCATCTGAAGCAAGCCAGTCCCGAACAGATCAAACAGTTCGAATCGGCGTTCAAGGACATGCTGGTGCACAGCTACGCCGACAAGCTGCTCGAGTACTACGACAGCGTCAGCATCGACGTGAAGCCCGGCCGCGTGACCGGCGACGGCAAGCGCGCGACGGTCGACACGACGCTGCTGCGCAAGGACGGCAAGCCGCCGATCCCGGTGACGTTCTCGATGCGCGACGACAACGGCGAATGGAAGGTCTGGGACATCAAGGCCGAGAACATCTCGCTGGTGCTGAACTTCCGCACGCAGATCGACGCCGAGATCAAGAAAAGCAGCATCGCCGCGGTGATCGAGCGACTCAACAACGGCCAGATCCAGGCCGACGTCGACGGCACCGCCGACAAGAAACAATGAGCGCGTTGCAGGGACCGCTGCAGTTCTCGACGGTCGCGCCGTGGTTCGCGCGCGCCGGCGAGCTGGCCGCCGGCGAGGTCGTCGATCTCGCCGGCGTCACGCATTGCGACAGCGCCGGCGCGGCGCTGCTGCTTGAATTGCAGCGGCGCGCCCGCATCAACGGACGGACATTGCGCTTCATCAACGCGCCGGCGCAGCTGCGCGACCTGGTGAGCTTTTTCGGCGCCGGCCCGGTCCTCGACCTGGCCGCCTGACTGCGGCGGGGGAACCACGATGGGCAAGGGATTCGGGGCATCGGCGGCGGCGCTGGCGGCCGTGCTGCTCGCCGGCTGCGCGCACAATTCGCCGTACGAACCGCTCGACCCGCTCGAGAAGATCAACCGGCCGATCTACACGTTCAACATGGTCGCCGACAAATACGTGTTGCGGCCGGTGACCGTCACCTACGTCACCTATGCGCCGCCGCCGATGCGCATCGGCGTCCGCAATTTCTTCGACAACCTGTTCTATCCGTCGGTCATCATCAACGATGCGCTGCAGGCCAAGTTCAAGCAGTCCGGGCTCGATCTGACGCGCTTTCTGCTGAACTCGACGTTCGGCCTCGCCGGCCTGCTCGATCCGGCGACGATGGTCGGCCTCGAAAAGCACGACGAAGATCTCGGCCAGACGCTCGGCCGCTGGGGCGTCGGCGAAGGCTGGTACATCATGCTGCCGCTGTTCGGTCCGGCGACCAATCGCGACGTCGTCGGCCGCGTCGGCGACATCTGGACGGGGCCGCTGCAGTACATGAATCTGAGCTTCGAAGACCGTGTCGCGATCGCCGCGGTGCAGGCCGTCGACACGCGCTCGCAATTGCTCGATTTCGACAGCATTCTCCAACAGCAGCTCGATCCGTACGTGTTCATGCGCACCGCGTATCTGCAGCGGCGCCTCAACCAGGTCTACGACGGCAATCCGCCGGAAGAGCTGATGGAACCGGCGCTGCCGGACGACTAGCGGAAAAGCAGCGCTCAATACGATGTGTTGCGTGTGTCCGGACATCGCGCATCGGTTCGCGATCGCGGCCGCAACAGAACCGTGCATAGCGCGAACAGCAGAATCTCGACGATCAGGTACGTGACGATCAGCTCGTCGAGCACCGGATCGGACACCGCATTCCGGCCGGCGCCGCTCGGGAACGACACGGAGTCCAGGATCATGCCGGCGATCAGGATGCCGACGCCTTGCGCGAGCTTGCGCGCGAACGTGTTGGTCGCGACGATCATCCCTTCGCAGCGGCGCCCGGTCTGTCGCTCGAAGTGATCGGTCTGCGACGCCAGCATCGTCAGCAGCATGACGGTCAGCATCGACAGCGCCGATGCGCTGATGAAACCCTGGAACGCGACGAGCGCGAACAATGCGGGGTTGCCCGGCTCGAGCAGGCCGGACAGACGCGCCAGCAGCGGGATCGCAGTCGCCGCGGCATACGTCCAGCACAACGCGATGGCGGCCTTGCGCGGCGGCATCCATCCGCAGAGTCGCGGCGCCAGCGCCG
>DASSVA010000072.1:0-7585 GCA_035706385.1 Solimonas sp.
GCGTCACGTGCATGCCGTGGAAGCCGGTCAGCATGAAGAACGTCGAGCCATAGATGCCCGAATGCAGCGTCAGGTTCAGCTCGGTATAGGCCTCGATGTACTCGTGCGCCTGGAAGTAGAGGAACGCGACGCCGAAGCCGATCGTCGCCCACATCCACAGAATCGTCGGCAGACGCTTGCCGGCCTTCAGCGCGTGATGCGCCAGCGTGATCGTCACACCCGACGACAGCAGCAGGATGGTGTTCAGCAGCGGCACGCTGAACGCCGGGATCGTCTGGAACGCGCCGCCGACATGCGCCGGGCCGTTCGACGGCCAGCCCGATTCGAAACCGCTCCACAGGAACAGGTTGGTCGCCAGCTTCGTGCCTTCGCCGCCGAGCCACGGCACCGACAGGCTGCGGGCGTAGTACAGCGCGCCGAAGAACGCGCCGAAGAACATCACCTCGGAAAAGATGAACCACGACATCGACCAGCGATAGGTGCGGTCGACCTGCGCGCCATACTGGCCGCCTTCGCTCTCGCGCACGACGTCGCGGAACCACAGGAAGATCACCGCGATCGCCAGTGCACCGCCGAAATAGATCGGCAGCGGTCCGACGTGATCGTTTTCGAGCCAGCTCGAAACGCCGGCGAGCAGCGAGATCAGCGCCGCCGTCAGCACGAACGGCCAGACGCTCGGTGCGGGAACAAAGTAACGATCGGTGTTAGGGGTGGCGTGCGTCGCCATGTCTAGCTCCTGTCAATCCAGCTTCGGTGCAGCATCGGTTACATCAAAAAAGGTATAGGCCAACGTCAAGCGATCGATGTCGGCCGGCAACGCCGGATCGACGGTGAAAACGACCGGCATGCTCTTGTGTTCGCCCACGGCGAACGGCTGCCGGTTGAAACAGAAACATTCGGTCTTGCGCAGATACTGCGCCGCGTCGGCCGGTGCGATGTTCGGCACCGCCTGCGCGACGATGGCGTGGTCCTCGGTGTTCGTGAAGTCGAAATATACCGTCGTCATTTCACCCGGATGCAGCGTCACCTGCGGCTGATCCGGCCGGAATTTCCAGGACCGGCCGCCATTGACGGTGGTCAGGAATTCGACCGTGACGACGCGGCTGGCATCGACCACGCCCGCCTTCACCGTCGACGCTTCATTCGCCACGCGCCCGTTCAGACCGATCGCGTAACACAGTTTGTTGTACAGCGGCACGGTCGCGAACCCGAAACCGAACATGCCGACCGTCACCAGCAGCAGACGCAGCCCGTGATTGCGTCGCTCGCGTTTCATCTATGAACGGTCGCGAACACGAATCCGGCGAGGATCAGAAGCGCGATGGCGATGTGTGTCCAGAACAGGACGACATTGCCGCGCTTCTTTTCCTTGTCGATTTGATCTTGCATCACATGCTTTCAGCTTGCCGGCTGCCGCGAACGGCAGCCGGCGGAACCGGCCCTCTAGTGTGCGCCGCCGACGGCGGTCGATTCGCTGTCCGGCAATTCGGGCGGATCCTCGAAAGTGTGGTACGGCGCCGGCGACGGCACCGTCCATTCGAGACCGCGCGCGCCTTCCCAGACCCGGGCCGACACGTTGCGCTGGCGCCCGAACCAGCCGTAGCAGCAGGCCAGGATGTTGAAGATGAAGATGAACTGCGAGAAGAAGAAGCCGAACGCGCCGATCGTGCTGATCTCGTTGAAATCGGTGAACTGCACGGCGTAGTCCGGCACGCGGCGCTGCATGCCGGCGAGACCGGCGAAATGCTGCGGGAAGAACAGCAGGTTGATGAAGATCGTCGACAGCCAGAAATGCCACTGGCCGGCCTTCTCGTTGTACATGCGGCCCGTCCACTTCGGGATCCAGTAGTAGACCGCCGCGATGATCGAGAACACCGCGCCCGGCACCAGCACGTAATGGAAGTGCGCGACGACGAAATACGTGTCGTGGTATTCGAAATCGACCGGCGTCATCGCCAGCATCAGACCGGAGAAACCACCGATCGTGAACAGGATGACGAACGCCAGCGCGAACAGCATCGGCGTTTCGAACGTCAGCGAACCGCGCCACATCGTCGCGACCCAGTTGAACACCTTCACGCCGGTCGGCACGGAGATCAGCATCGTCGCGAACATGAAGAACAGTTCGCCGGCGAGCGGCATGCCGACCGTGAACATGTGATGCGCCCAGACGATGAACGACAGGAACGCGATCGCCGCCAGCGCGTAGACCATCGAGTCGTAACCGAACAGGGTCTTGCGCGCGAAGGTCGGGATGATCATCGAGATGATGCCGAACGACGGCAGGATCATGATGTAGACCTCGGGGTGCCCGAAGAACCAGAACACATGCTGGAACAGCACCGGGTCACCGCCACCCGCAGCCGAGAAGAAGCTGGTGCCGAAGTACTTGTCGGTCAGCAGCATCGTCACCGCACCGGCGAGCACCGGCATCACCGCGATCAGCAGGTACGCGGTGATCAGCCACGCCCAGACGAACAGCGGCATCTTCAGCAGCGTCATGCCCGGCGTGCGCATGTTGAGGATCGTGACGACGATGTTGATCGCGCCGGTGATCGACGAGATGCCGAGCAGATGGACCGAGAAGATCAGGAACGGGAACGCGTTGCCGGTCTGCAGCATCAGCGGCGGATACATCGTCCAGCCGCCGGCCGGCGCGCCGCCTTCCATGAACAGCGTCGACAGCATCATCGCGAACGCGAACGGCAGGATCCAGAAGCCCCAGTTGTTGACACGCGGCAGTGCGAGGTCGGAGCAGCCGATCATCATCGGCACCATCCAGTTCGCGAGGCCGACGAAGCCGGGCATGACGCCGCCGAAGATCATCACCAGCGCGTGCATCGTCGTCATCTGGTTGAAGAACTCGGGCTGCACGAACTGCAGGCCGGGATGGAACAGTTCCGCGCGGATCACCAGCGACATCAGGCCGCCGATGAAGAACATCGTGAACGAGAAGAACAGGTACAGCGTACCGAGGTCCTTGTGGTTCGTCGTCTTGATCCAGCGCATGATGCCCTTGTCGGGGCCGTGATGCGCGTGGTCGTCATGTCCGCTGGCGTGGCCGTGCGCGTGATCGTCGTGAGTGTGAGCCATGGGTAACTCCTGAGTTCTGCGGGCGGCGCTTACTTACGCAGCGCGGCAACTTGCGAAGGCTGAACGACACTGCCCTTGTTGCCCCAGGACGTGCGTTCGAAAGTGGCAACGGCGGCGATCTCTTCGTCCGACAGCTGCGCGAACGGCGGCATCAGATTCTTGCCTTTCAGAATCTGCGTGATGTGCGCTTCGGCCGGACCGTTCGTGACCTTGTCGCCATGCAGCGACGGAAAATTCGGCGGCAGGCCGGCACCGCTGGCCTGGTGGCAGGCCGCGCAGTTCGCGGTATAGACCGCCTGGCCTTTCTTGACCAGATCGTCCTTGCTCAGTCCGGCGGCCGCAGCGGCCGGCCTGGCATCGGCCGCCGCGACTTCGACCGCAGGCTTGGCGTCGGTCGCGGTCGCCGGTTCGGCGCTCGCGACTTCGTTCGGCGCGGCCTGCGCGGCTTGCGGAGCCGCCGTCGTGCCGCCGGCCTTCTTGCTGGCGATGAACGCCTTGAATTCTTCTTCCGGCACGACGTTGACGACGATCGGCATGAAGCCGTGGTCGCGGCCGCACAGTTCGGCGCAGACGCCGCGGTAGGTGCCGACCTGGTTGACCTTGGTCCACATTTCGTTGATGTAGCCCGGGATCGCGTCCTTCTTGATCGCGAAGTCCGGCACCCACCAGGCATGGATGACGTCGTTGCCGGTGATCAGGAAGCGGATCTTCTTGCCGACCGGCAGCACCAGCGGGTTGTCGACGTTGACGAGATAGTGCCCGCCGTCGACGTTCTTCAGCTGTTCGAGATCGGCTTCGCTGAAGCTGCCGGCGATACCCGATCCGTGCGCGCCGACCTGGCGCGCGGCATTCGATTCGGCGCTCAGCGTCGAGAAATACGAAACGTCCTCGCCGACGTACTCGTACTGCCATTTCCACTGATAGCCGGTGACTTTCACCGTCAGGTCGGAGTCGCGGGTGTCCTCCATCTTGATCAGCGTGCCGGCGGCCGGAATCGCGAGGCCGATCAGCACCAGGAACGGCGCGATCGTCCAGGCGATTTCAACCTTGATGCTCTCATGGAAGTCCGCCGGCTTCGGATGCCTGGAGCGGCGGTGGTTGACGATCGAATACAGCATCACGCCGAACACCAGCACACCGATCACGACGCAGGTGTAGAAGACGGCCATGTGCAGGCTGTGCACCGAATGCGCGATGTCGGTCACGCCGGTCGGCATGTTCCAGCCGTTGCTGGTGTTGGTGTACGCCGACGCCTCGAGCGTCGCCCCAGCCATTCCGGTACCTGCCGCGAGACGCGCCAGCCATCCCTTCGTCAACATCATCGTTCTCCAAATGGCAACTCATGCTCCGGCCCGGCGGCCGGTGCGACCGGCGACACGCGCCAGGCGGGTGACAACAATTCCTGCAGCCTTCGCTGCAACTGCTCGCGCTCCTCGTCGGTCAGACAGTTCGCGATCTCGACATCCTGCGCGCCGCTGCGCAGCACCAGCCGCGTCGGCGCATTGGCGTTCGGTCCCGGTTCGAGCACCGCCCGCGTCCAGTGGCGCGACAGGCTGACCGCGGCCGAAGCACCACGTCCGACCATCCCGAACTCGATGCGCAGCGTGTCGTCCGAAATCCGGATGACCTCGCGATACGCATTGCGTCGCACCGACACCAGCAATGCCACCGCCAGCGCCCCCAGCTCCAGACCGGCGAACGGCAGCACGGGCCAGAGGCCCCGCCACGCCATGAAACCGGCGATTCCGCATCCCAGCAGCGCCGTCGCGCCGAAGAACAGCCGCGCCTGATCCGCCGTCAACGACGCGTTCGGACCGATTGCGAGCTGCGTTTCCCGGAACATGGGCGTGGCCGCTGAGTGAAGCCGCGGAATTGTAGTGCATCGCGTAAAAGCCGCGCAAAACATATTTCCGCCCGCGGACCGCGCGGCGCGCAGCGATCGGCCGCGTCAGCGCGTCAATTCGAGCAGTGCGCGGCTGGCCGGCGTGTCGAGCGCATCGCGATTGGCCGCGTCGTCGCCGTGTTCCGGCAGCACGCCGAGGCACGGCGCCGGCAGGCGCGCGCGCAAGGTCGCGAGATTGTCCTGCCAGCGTTCCTGCGCCGGCGGCAGGCGGTTGGCGATCCAGCCCGCCAGCGGCACGCGCCGCGCGATCGATTCGGCGCTCAGCAGCGCGTGATTCAGGCAGCCGAGCCGCAGACCGACGACCAGCACGACCGGCCAGCGATGCGCGGCGACCCAGTCGGCGAAATCGTTTTGCGCATCGAGCGGCACGCGCCAGCCGCCGGCGCCTTCGACGATCACGCGCGCATGGCGCGCGCGCAGCGCGTCGTGCGCCGCATCGAGCGCGGCCAGCGAGATCGGCATGCCGGCCTCCTGCGCCGCCAGATGCGGTGCGATCGGCGCCGGCAGCGCGAGCGGATTGATCGCCGCATAAGGTTCGCAGTCGTCGCTCGCGGCGCGCAGCGCGAGCGCATCGTCGTTGCGCCAGCCGTCCGGCGTCGCCTCGCAGCCGGCCGCGACCGGCTTGAAGCCGACCGCGTCGACGCCGTGCGCGCGCAGCAGGCGGATCAGCGCCGCGCTCGCGCGCGTCTTGCCGACGCCGGTGTCGGTGCCGGTGACGAACAGCGTCGGCGACACCGCCATCAGCGCGACCGCAATCCGGCGGCGAGCGCGTCGAGCAGCGCGTCGATCTGCGCCGGTCGATGCGCGGTCGTCAGCGTGATGCGCAACCGCGAGGTGCCGCGCGGCACCGTCGGCGGACGGATCGCCGCAACCCAGAAACCCTGATCGAACAGCGTCTGCGACAGCGCCAGCGCGCGCGCCGCGTCGCCGAGCACGAGCGGCTGGATCGGCGTCCGCGAATCGACGAGCGGACTGCCGAGCGCGGCGGCGCCGTCGCGGAAGCGGCGGATGTTGTCGAACAGTTGCGTGCGGCGCTCGGGTTCGTCGCGGATCAGTTCGACGCCGCGCCGCGCCGCGGCCGCGACCGCCGGCGGCTGCGCGGTCGAGAACACGAAGCTGCGCGCGCGCTGCACGAGGTATTCGATCAGATCGGCATCGCCGGCGACGAACGCACCGGCCGCGCCGGCCGCCTTGCCGAGCGTGCCGACGTGGATGTCGGGCCGCACGGCGAGCGCCTCGCACGTGCCGCGGCCGCGCGCGCCGAGCACGCCGAAGCCGTGCGCGTCGTCGACCATCAGCGCCGCGCCGCGCTGCGCCGCGAGCGTCGCGAGTCCGGGCAGCGGCGCGAGATCGCCGTCCATGCTGAAGATCGCGTCGCTGACCAGGAGCGTGAGGCGTGAGGCGTGAGGTGTGAGGCGTGACAGCGCCGCCTCGAATCCAGCGACGGAAGCGTGCTCAGCACGTTCGTAGCGCGCACCCGACAGCCGGCCGCCGTCGATCAGCGACGCGTGGTTCAGTTCGTCGGCGACGATCGCGTCGCCGCGGCCGAGCAGGCCGCGCAGCACGCCGTGATTGGCGGCCCAGCCGGTCGAGAACAGCAGGACGCGCGGCACGCCGAGGAAATGCGCTAGCGTTTCTTCAAGCTGCTGGTGTTCGCGGTTGTAGCCGGAAATCAGCGCCGAGGCGCCGCTGCCGGTGCCCTGCGCGAGCGCGGCGCGCGCCGCTTCGGCGAGCCGCGGATCGGCCGCCAGACCGAGATAATCGTTGCTGCAGAAATTGACGCAGGCACGGCCGTTGACGTGGATCTGCGCGCCATGTCCGCCGTCGATGACGCGCCGCGTGCGATACAGGTCGGCGTCGCGGATGCGCTGCAGCTCGGCGGCCAGACGCGCCGCGAGCGGACGCGGCGCGGCGCGCGAATCGTCGGCCACGTCGCGCAATCAGCCGTGGCCGCACGCGGCCGACGCATGGCAGGCATCGTCGGCATGACGCGGCTTGCTTTCGCCGACGCTGGTTTCGGTGCGGATGCCGAGCCGCGCGAGCAGCGCACGGTCCTTGGCGTTCTGCGGATTCTCGGTCGTCAGCAGCTTTTCGCCATAGAAGATCGAATTGGCGCCGGCCGCGAAACACAGCGCCTGCATCTCGTCGCTCATCGCTTGCCGGCCGGCCGACAGCCGCACCTGCGATCTGGGCATCAGCACGCGCGCGGCGGCGACCATGCGGACGAACTCGATCGGGTTCAGTTCCTCGCTGCCGGCGAGCGGCGTGCCTTCGACCTGCACGAGATTGTTGATCGGCACGCTTTCCGGATGGACCGGCAGGTTCGCGAGCTGGCGCAACAGTTCGGCGCGGTCATGCGACTGCTCGCCCATGCCGACGATGCCGCCGCTGCAGACCTTGATGCCGGCCTCGCGGACGTTGTCGAGCGTATCGAGGCGATCCTCGTACGTGCGCGTCGTGATGATCTTGCCGTAGAACTCCGGCGAGGTATCGAGATTGTGGTTGTAGTAATCGAGGCCGGCGTCGGCGAGCCGCTCGGCGTGCGCCGGCTTGAGCATGCCGAGCGTCACGCAGGCTTCGAGGCCGAGA
>DASSVA010000073.1:0-4616 GCA_035706385.1 Solimonas sp.
CCGATCTACGGCACGATCGTGACGTCGCTGATCGCGATGCTGATCGGCTTTCCGCTCAGCATCGGCATCGCCGTGTTCATCACCGAGCTGTGCCCGACGAAGCTCAAGCAGCCGATCGCGACCGCGATCGAACTGCTCGCCGGCATTCCCAGCATCATCTACGGCATCTGGGGCCTGTTCGTGCTCGCGCCGCTGTTGCAGAAATACGTGCAGCCGCTGCTGATCGGCGCGTTCGAGGACGTGCCGGGCCTGTCGAGCCTGTTCGCCGGACCGCCGTACGGCATCGGCGTGCTGACCGCCGGCCTGATCCTCAGCATCATGGTGCTGCCGTTCATCACCTCGATCACGCGCGACGTGTTCGAAACCGTGCCGCCGATGCTCAAGGAATCGGCGTACGGCCTCGGCTGCACGACCTGGGAAGTGGTGCGCCACATCGTCCTGCCGTACACCAAGACCGGCGTGATCGGCGGCGTGATGCTCGGCCTCGGCCGCGCGCTCGGCGAGACGATGGCGGTGACCTTCGTGATCGGCAACGCGCATCGCATCAGCCATTCGCTGCTCGCGCCCGGCACGACGATCTCCGCGAGCATCGCCAACGAATTCACCGAAGCCGACGGTGCGCTGTACACCTCGTCGCTGATCGCGCTCGGCCTGATCCTGTTCATCATCACCTTCATCGTGCTCGGCGGCGCGCGCCTGCTGCTGCTGCGGATGAAGCGCGCGGAGGGCCGGCCGTGAACGACGACATCCGCCTGTCGCTGTACGCGCGCCGCCGGCGCTTCAATCGCGTGGCGATGACGCTGTCGTGCGGCGCCACGCTGGCCGGCATGATCGCGCTGGTGTGGATCCTCGCGACGCTGTTCGTCAAGGGCGCGGCCGGCGTCTCGCTCGACGTGTTCACGCAGATGACGCCGCCGCCCGGCAGCAGCGGCGGCCTGCTCAACGCGATGTTCGGCAGCCTCGTGCAGACGCTGATCGCGACGCTGATCGGCACGCCGGTCGGCATCCTCGCCGGCACCTACATGGCCGAATACGGCCGCAACACCAAGCTGACGTCGGTCGTGCGCTTCATCAACGACGTGCTGCTGTCGGCGCCATCGATCGTCGTCGGCCTGTTCGTCTACGAGATCATGGTGCAGCCGATGCACCACTTCTCGGCATGGGCCGGCTGCGTCGCGCTGTCGATCCTCGTGCTGCCGGTCGTCGTGCGCACCACCGAGGACATGCTGCTGCTGGTACCGGACAGCCTGCGCGAAGCCGCCTCGGCGCTCGGCGCGCCGCGCTGGCTGGTGATCCAGCAGGTCTGCTACCGCGCCGCGCGCGCCGGCCTGATCACCGGCATCCTGCTGGCGATCGCACGCGTCAGCGGCGAAACCGCGCCGCTGCTGTTCACGTCGCTGAACAACCAGTTCTGGAGCACGAACATGAACGCGCCGATGGCCAATCTGCCGGTCGTGATCTTCCAGTTCGCACTGTCGCCGTACGAGGACTGGCAGCGTCTGGCGTGGACCGCCGCATTGCTGATCACGCTGACCGTGCTCGCGCTCAACATCTTCGCCCGCACCCTCGCCCGCCCCCGTTCCAGCCACTGACCGCGATGGACAGCCGGGAATCCACTACCATGCAAAATCGTCCGAACGTCGAACTGATGAAAGCCGAACTCGCCGAACCGTTGGCCGAAGCGCTGAAGGAGAAGGTGTCGATCCGCAATCTCGACTTCTTCTACGGCGACTATCGGGCGCTGAAAAGCATTTCGCTGCCGCTGTACGACCGCAAGGTCACCGCGTTCATCGGCCCGTCCGGCTGCGGCAAGTCGACGCTGCTGCGCATCCTCAACCGCATGTACGACCTCTACCCCGGCCAGCGCGCCGCCGGCGAGGTGCTGCTCGACGGCCGCAACATCATCGACGCGAAGACCGACGTCAACCTGCTGCGCGCGCAGATCGGCATGGTGTTCCAGAAGCCGACGCCGTTCCCGATGTCGATCTACGACAACATCGCGTTCGGCATCCGCCTCTACGAGAAAATCTCGAAAGCCGACATGAACGACCGCGTCGAGGACGCGCTCAAGCGCACCGCGCTGTGGGACGAGGTCAAGGACAAGCTGCACGCGTCCGGTCTCGGCCTGTCCGGCGGCCAGCAGCAGCGGCTGTGCATCGCCCGCTCGATCGCCGTGCGCCCGCAGGTGCTGCTGCTCGACGAACCGACCTCGGCGCTCGACCCGATCTCGACCGCGAAGATCGAGGAGCTGATCTACCAGCTCAAGGCCGATTACACGATCGCGATCGTCACCCACAACATGCAGCAGGCCGCGCGCGCCGCCGACTACTCGGCGTTCATGTATCTCGGCGAACTCGTCGAATTCGGCACCACCGATCAGGTCTTCACCAAGCCGCGCGAATCGCGCACCGAGGACTACATCACCGGCAGATTCGGGTAAGCAAAAAAAGACCGCCTTGAATGGCGGTCTTTTTTGCTGCGCAACATTCTGGAAGCTGTCGTCATTGCGAGAAGGCCGAAGGCCGACGAAGCAATCCAGATCACCGCCTGATCGGGCTGCGCTGCTGGATTGCTTCGCCGCGCGGTGCCCTTCAATGAAACTGCGGCAGATCGTCCGGCAGGAAGAAATCCGGCGCGAGCGCCGATTCCGGCGTGCCCGGCACCGCCGCGTATTTCGAGAAATCGCGGACGCCGGTTTCATGCAGGACGACGTCGTCGATGCAGAAGTTGCCGGTGAATTCGCGCGCCGGCTTGTTGAGAATCACGTACGCGGCGTCGGCCATGATCTCGGGCGTGCGCGACATCTTCATCACCGCATCGCCGCCGACCATCTTGATCGCCGCGGTCGCGATCGCGGTGCGCGGCCACAGCGAGTTGGCGGCGATGCCGTCCTTGCGGAACTCCTCGGCCCAGCCGAGCGTGCACAGGCTCATGCCGTATTTCGCCATCGAATAGGCGACGTGCGGCGCGAACCACTTCTTGTCCATCGCCAGCGGCGGCGACAGCGTCAGAATGTGCGGATTGCTCGCTTTCTTCAGATGCGGGATGCAATGGCGGCCGGCCATGTAAGTGCCGCGCGCATTGATGCCGTTCATGAGGTCGTACTTCTTCATGTCGGTCGCGAGCGTGCCGGTCAGCGAGATCGCGCTGGCGTTGTTGACGAGGATGTCGATGCCGCCGAACGTCGCGACGGTCTTGTCGACCGCGGCCGCGAGCTGCGCCTCGTCGCGCAGGTCGCAGAGAATCGGCAGCGCCTTGCCGCCGGCCTTCTCGATGTCCTCGGCGGCGCTGTAGATCGTGCCCGGCAGCTTGGCGTGCGGCTCGCCGGTCTTGGCGGCGACGACGACGTTCGCGCCGTCCTGCGCGGCGCGCACGGCGATCGCCAGACCGATGCCGCGGGAACCGCCGGTGATGAACAGCGTCTTGCCTTTCAAGCTCACAGCATTTCTCCTGGTTGCACGCCGGATATGGATCGCCGAGGCTGCGAATCGTAGCCGCAATGCGGCCGGTAAGGCAGATTGCCGTAGTGCCTCCGTTTGAAATAAAAGCATCCGTCATTGCGAGCCGCACAGCGGCGAAGCAATCCAGCGGCACGGCCGGATTGCGCCCCGCAGCTGGATTGCTTCGTCGACCTTCGGTCTCCTCGCAATGACGAATTTCAAACTGAGGTGTGACTCAGATTGCCGTCGCCGCTATTGCAGCATCGCCGTCGCGCGCGCGAGCCGTTCGGCCTGGATGCGGTTGAGATTGCGCAGCACCAGCGCCGCGACTTTCGGATAGCGGATGCGCAGCCGTTCGAGATCCTGCGAGTCGAAACGCAGCAGCCGCACCGGCGACAGGCTCTGCACGTTGGCGGTGCGCCGCTGGCCGAAATAACCGGCCTCGCCGAGCACCGCGCCGCGGCCGAGCCGGGTCAGCGATTTGTGTTCGCCGTGGCGCTCGATCCAGACCTCCAGCTCGCCGTCGACGACGACGTAGATGTCGCGCGCCAGATCGCCTTCCTGGATCACGCGCGTCGCCGCCGGGTGCTTTTCGAGCTTCGACATCAGTGCGAACACGCGCGCCTGGCGCAGCGACAGCCCGGACAGCAGCGGGATCGTGTGCTGCGGCGAATCGCCGAGATCGAGGCGCAGCATGTCCCACAGCGTGACGATGCGCAGCTTGGAACCGAGCGCTGGCGTCAGCGTGATGTTCATCAGCCATGCGAGGAACAGCGTGAACGCCGACAGCAGGCCGAACTGCACCTGCGTCGCCAGCGTGCTGCCGGCGAACACGAGAAAGCCCGAGCACAGCGCGATCGTGCTCAAGGTGATCGGCCGCAACACCGCGGCGAGCGCGCTCGCGACGGCCGGCGCTTCATCGGCGCCGGCGCGCGCATCGGCGTTGAAGCGCGCGAGGAACTGGATCGTGTCGTCGACCGCGATGCCGATGACGATGCACGCGATCAGGCAGGTGGTCGGACTCAGCGGAATTTTCAGCAGTCCCAGCGTGCCGAAGTAGATCGCCACCGGCACCACCGTCGGCAGCAGCGCGATGAAAGCCGCGCGCATCGAGGTGAACATCAGGCTCAGCAGCAGCCAGATGCCGAAGCTGGCGATGGCAATGGATTCCAGCTG